>JAYVEZ010000213.1:0-3216 GCA_043773645.1 Cytophagales bacterium | reverse complement strand
TTCGAATTTTTATATGAACTCAAAGTTGTTCAGCATCCATCTTGCGGACAAGGTTTCGCGCCGGTTGGGAAAGGATTTCGATGAAAACATGTCTGGGTTTAAGTGGACACCTCATGGCATTTACTTTACCGCATGGAACAAAACAAAGAGGCCCTTATTCAAAATTGATCCAGCTACAGGCAATGTTTCTCTTTTCGTAAATAGCCTGGATCAGATCTTTGGGATTTCATTTTCGAAAACAGGCGACAAACTTGCCTTTTCAGGAAGAAATGGAGATCAGTTGAATGAGATCTTTGTCTCCTCTGCACCATCTCCCCAACCGATCAAGATCACAGACATGACGGGGCAGGTGAGCTCGTGGCGGGTAGCACAAAGTGAAGTCATCCGCTGGAAGAGCAAGGATGGAGCAATCATAGAAGGAGTACTTCACAAACCAAAAAACTATGATCCCTCAAGGAAATATCCATTGCTTGTAGTAATCCATGGTGGGCCTACCGGGATTGACACGCCTACACCCGTACCTGTTTATGTATACCCGATCCTGCAGTGGCTTGATAAGGGATGTCTTGTCCTGCGCCCGAATTACCGCGGTTCAGCGGGCTATGGTGAGAAATTCCGCTCACTCAATGTGAAGAACCTCGGTGTCGGTGATGCGTGGGATGTCCTTTCAGGCATCGATTACCTCGACAAACAAGGAATGATCGACAAAACCAGAATGGGCTGTATGGGCTGGAGCCAGGGTGGATACATTTCTGCTTTTCTTACAACGACAAGTGATGCATTCAAAGCAATTTCAGTGGGTGCTGGTATCTCTGATTGGATGACTTATTATGTGAGCACGGACATTCATCCCTTCACGCGTCAATATTTAAAAGCCACACCCTGGAGTGATGATGCGATTTACAAGAAAACGTCTCCAATGAATTACATTAACCAGGCAAAAACACCTACGCTGATTCAGCACGGAGAATTTGACCGCCGGGTGCCGATTGCCAATGCGTATCAGTTGGTGCAGGGCTTGCGCGACAAAGGAGTGAAGACCGAGTTGATTGTGTACAAAGGATTTGGTCACGGCATTAATAAACCGAAAGAAAGACTGGCCGCCACCTGGCACAACTGGCAATGGTTTAATAAATATGTGTGGGGTGAGAATGTGGAGCTGCCGGTGGGAGAGAAGAAGAAGTAACCCCCTCATGGCTCAATCAAAGAGTATTAACTTGAAAACAAATACCAACCTTATTTATGAAAAGTTTAGTTCGAATTACCATCCTGCTTCTGTGCATTTCAGGAGCATGGGCACAGAACAAGAAACCCATTGTTGCCGGGGATCTCATGAAGATCGCCACGACAAGCCAAATTCAAATATCCCCTGATGGAAGCAAGGCGGTCATGGTGGTGAACCGAAAGGCCGTGAAGAATGAAAATGAATATTACTACACACGCCATCTTTATCTGTTAGACTTGGTGGGAAGCACGGAGCCTACGCAACTCACTTTCGGTGATAAGAATGACTTGCAACCACAGTGGTCACCCGATGGGAAGCAACTGGCCTTCGTTCGCGTGGATGGAGAGAAATCGCAAATCTGGTTACTTCCGCTGAGTGGAGGCGAAGCCCATGCAATTACAAAAGACGACTATGGAGCAGGACGGCCACGGTGGTCACCTGATGGGAAAAGGATTTTGTATGCTTCCAATATTCCTTTCTATGCGATAGCCGGAAAGACCCCGTGGACTTATGAGCGGCCAGGACGTTCGCAGGGTGATGAGCCGAACTTCAAATCGATGAAAGCCGATGAAAAAAAGAAGACGGTAACCACACCTGATGGAACGCTGGAAGAAGTTCGGGCATGGCTGGCCAAGAACACCAGTGATGGTAATCCACGCGTCTTGAACCGCCAGAATCTGCAGGCCGAATTGATTTTGCAACCAGACGAAGAATTTTCACACCTGTTTCTGAAGACGGTTGGCTCTGAAGACAAAGCAGTACAGCTCACCAGCGGGTTTCAGGACTTTCAGGGAGCTGAGTGGTCCAGGGATGGGAAAGCTATTATTTGTCATTCGCGTGTTTATAAAATTCACCCGGATCGTGAAAGAGACAGCGACTTATGGACGATTGATGTGGAGACCAACTCGGCAAAGGAGTTCCTAACCTGGCAAGGGTATAGCATTTCCAATCCAACCTACTCACCTGATGGAACCCAGATCTTGTTTTATACGCAGTCCACTCAAAACCGCCATGCGACTCAAACCCAATTGGCAGTTGTCGCTGCGACGGGTGGCAGTCTGCAAATTCTGACCACAGCCCTTGATCGGGATGTAAATGGTGCTGTTTGGTCGGCCGACAGCAAGACAATCTATTTTGCATCACAGACAGAAGGAGAGATACCAGTCTTTTCCGTGCCAGCAAAAGGAGGAGCCGTGACAAGACTGTTTGGCAATGATAACGGAGTTAATGATTTGGATGTGCGCGGAGACAAATTGGTCTTTGCCCTGACTGAAACTAAAAACCCCTGGGAAGTTCATATCCTCAACTTGAAGGATAAGTCCACCCGACAGCTTACGAAGCTGAACGAAGGCTGGATGAAGGACAAACAGGTAATCACACCAAAAAAATATTGGCTCGACCGGCCCGATGGCTCCAAGGTGCAGTATTGGGTCATGGAACCGGTAGGAAGAAAAGATGGCGTGAAATACCCTACGATATTAAATATTCACGGAGGGCCTGCAGCCATGTGGGGGCCTGGAATATTTGGGATGTGGCACGAATACCAATTAGAGAACAGTTGGGGATATGGCCTGGTCTATTGTAATCCTCGCGGAAGCGGTGGCTATGGAGATAAATTCAAGAAGGCCAACTTCAAAGACTGGGGCAATGGACCCAGCTCCGACATCCTTTCTTCTTTGGAGGACGCCATCTCTAAAAATTCCTGGATTGACAAAGACCAGCTTTTTGTAGAGGGAGGAAGTTATGCTGGCTATATGGTGGCATGGCTTGTTGGTCATGACAATCGCTTCAAGGCGGCCAATGCACAACGGGGTGTGTATGAACTCACCACGTTCATGGGGGAAGGAAATGCGTGGTTTCTCGTGCCGAATGATTTTGGCGGCTATCCCTGGGAGCCTGAGACTAAGAAACTTCTTGATTCAGAATCACCTTATTCTTACGTGAAGAATATCAACACGCCGCTGCTCATCATTCATGGTGATCAGGATTTG
>JAYVEZ010000212.1:0-3919 GCA_043773645.1 Cytophagales bacterium | reverse complement strand
GCTATACGCGACAGGAATTACTGACAATAAGCGCACAGCATTCGCGGTGGCCGTGAGTGATTTCTTGAACGCGCCGGAGATTGAGTCGATCAATGCGTCGAAATACCGCGGCGCTATTGGCGACCCGATCATCGTCTCAGCCTTCGACGATTTCAAAGTTGTTGGTGTCAGGGTCATGATCACTGACGCAGGGGGTAGTATGCTGGAAGAAGGGGACGCTGCACAAGACAAGGCGAAGCCTTCACTATGGATCTACCAGTGTACTGTTGCTAACGCAGCACTGGCGGGTACAACGATCAACGCCATTGCTGTCGATACGGCAGGTAACGAAACGTCACTTGACAATGTGCTGTAGTCATGTATTGATGTGTTGACCATGATTGGGTGATTGCACGAGAGCAATCACCCTTTCTAAAACCTTGTTTTACAAACCTCACACCAATTTTGTAGCCATTCAAGACATACCTGATAAAGTTTAATATTAGGTTTTATGCCGCTCCAGGGCCGCCTGCCTGCCCACTAAGTAGAATGTCGAAATAGCTATGACTCAAACGCATCTGCCATTTAACACCGATCACCGATTACCGATCACCGATTACCTGATTACCGATCACCTGATTACCGATTACCTTCTACTCTGCAGTCCTCTATCCCCTGGTTTTTTCTACCCATCCCATAAACCTTTACCTTTGCGCCAAATATTTGAGGTGAAGAAGGGAATAGTGAATTTTTCGCATGAATTGGCAGTAAATCCTGTGTTTCAGACCGCGGCTGAGGCGGCTAGAGAGACAGGTGTGGAGGCCTATGTGGTGGGTGGTTTTGTGCGGGATTTGATTTTGCACCGCCCCAACAAGGACATCGATTTTGTTTGTGTCGGAAGTGGGATTCATTGGGCTCATAAGGTCGCGGAAAAATTGGGAGGACTGCAAGTCACTGTATTCAAGAACTTTGGTACAGCCATGATTCGCTACGGTGATTATGAACTTGAATTTGTGGGTGCCCGGAAGGAATCATACAGGCAGGATTCACGGAAGCCAACCGTAGAGGATGGTACGCTGGAAGATGATCAGAAGCGGAGGGATTTTACCATCAACGCCCTTGCCATCAGTTTGAATGATGGTAACTATGGTGAGCTAATCGACCCGTTTGGCGGTGTGAATGATCTGAATGAAAAGATGATCAAGACGCCTTTGGAGCCCGACCTGACATTTTCTGATGACCCATTGCGCATGATGAGGGCGATTCGCTTTGCGTCTCAATTGAGCTTTGACATTGAACCGAATACTTTTGAATCCATCATGAAAAACGTGGAGCGACTGAAAATCGTCTCCATGGAACGCACCATTGAAGAGGTAAACAAAATCATTCTGTCCCCGGTGCCTTCATACGGTTTTAAACTTCTTTTCCACAGCGGACTCCTCAAGCAGTTTTTTCCTGAAATGGTGGCGCTGCAGGGAGTGGAGTATATTGACAACCGTGCTCATAAAGATAATTTTTATCACACCCTTCAAGTATTGGACAACGTATCGGTGATGTCCTATGACCTGTGGCTCCGCTGGGCTGCGATCCTTCATGACATTGCCAAGCCGTTGACCAAGCGCTTTGAGCCTGGCCATGGGTGGACGTTTCATGGACATGAGGACAAGGGTGCACGCATGGTCCCGGCACTTTTCAAGCGGCTCAAGTTGCCATTGAATGAAAAGATGTTGTTTGTGCAGAAGTTGGTGAGACTTCACCTTCGTCCCATTGTGTTGGCCTATGATGTCACAGATTCTGCGGTAAGGCGCCTGCTATTTGAAGCGGGCGATGATGCCGATGCGCTGATGAAGTTGTGCCGGGCGGATATCACGTCGAAGAATGCGGAGAAAGTAAGTAAGTACCTGAAAAACTTTGAACGGGTAGAACATAAAATGATCGAGGTGGAGAAAAAGGATCACGTTCGGAATTTTCAGCCACCGGTGACAGGTGATGAAATTATCCGGATGTTAAACTTGCCGCCTGGCCCGATTATTGGTGAAATAAAGGAGGAGATTAAGGAGGCCATCCTCGACGGAGAAATAAGAAATGACCGGGCGGAGGCACTGGCCTTGCTTACATCCATTGCACGAAAAAAAGGAATTTTAAAATCTGAACTAAACCCTTGAATTCAATATGAAAATTCTATTTGCAGTACCTGTGTTCTTGCTTTTGAGTCTTGGATTTGCAGACGCCCAAAAAAAGAAGACCACCACCACGACTCCCTCACAGACAACCCAGCCAACTGAGCAAGTCAAACCGAAAGATGAGCAAAGTCTTAGCAACGGCTTGCTGGAACACTACGTGCGGAAACGCGCTGTTGCTTCCCGCTGGAATGATTTTGATGTGGTGCGAGATGCCATCTATGATATGATTATTGAAGATCCGGCCAACGATTCGCTCATCGCGCAATTGGCTTACATATACTACGAGAACCAAAAGTATCCATCCTGTGTACTGATTTGCCAGGACCTGCTCGCACGGAATCCGAAGAATGTGCAGGCCCTCGAGATGGCGGCCGTCAGTTATGAGAACCTGAGTATCCTGGACCGATCCCTTCAAAGCTACGAGAGCCTCTTTCTGCTCAGCAACAACAGCTCTACGCTTTACAAGATGGCATTCATTCAATACGAACTCAAGCGGTATCCTGAAAGTCTTACCAATGCTGATATCCTACTGTCCAAGCCTGACGCGGAAACGTTAAAAGTTGTCTTCAATGACAAAGACAATAAGTCGAAGGAATACGCTGTGAAAGTCGCGTTGCTAAACCTGAAGGGCATGGTGTATAAAGATCAGGGCGACAAGGTGAACGCAAAAAAATATTTTGAGGAAGCCCTTAAAATTGCTCCGGATTTTCAGCCTGCGAAAACAAATCTGGACTCGTTGAAGTGATGCAACCTTTCGTACTGCGCGCTGTCCTTAGCACTTGAGACCATAGGCTTGGAGGCTGCCAGAGTGCATATTCACGGTGAAATCATCGACCGCTGCCGGCAAGGTGACAGGAATGCGCATTATCAGCTGTATAAGCTATATTCAAAGAGCATGTATAATATTGGCTACAGGATAGTCAACAACGAGGCAGAGGCCGAGGATGTGCTTCAGGAGGCATTCATCAGTGCCTTCCGCAGCCTGGAGCACTACCGTGGGGATGCCACGTTTGGTTCGTGGCTCAAGCGCATTGTAGTCAATAAGGCTATCAATGTCTTAAAAACCCGGAAAATGGAACAACTTCCGGAGGGGGATGACTTTGATGTGCCCGAAGAAACGTGGAACGAGGAGGAATTTCCCTTTTCGGTGGATCAGGTAAAACAGGCAATTGAACACTTGCCGGATGGTTACCGCTCTGTCTTGTCTTTGTATTTGCTGGAAGGTTATGATCACAGTGAAATTGCCGAAATACTCGGTATTTCAGAATCGACTTCGAAGTCGCAATTTAACAGGTCGAAAAAGAAGCTTCGGGATATCCTGGAAGGAGGTACACTATGAAAAATGATGCTCTGAAAAAATTCGTGGATGGTCACCGTCACCAGTGGGATGATAAGCAACCCCACGACAGGATCTGGAATCGGATATCCTTGGCAATGTTTGGAGCAAGGACCGCTTCACTCTGGAACTCCGTTTCAATGTGGAGGGCGGCTGCCGTGCTTCTCTTCGGTCTGTCAGCCTATTTGTTCTATGCTAACCAAAGTTCTCCAACGGTGGCCAAACCCCCAATTGCCCAGCAGGAATTTGCCGACGTAGAGACGTTTTATGCATCACAGATTTCCGAAAAGGTAAAATGGATCTCAAATGAAGGACGATTTGCGGATGACTCTTTTACCCAAGACCTTCAGAAATTGGAGGCCATGTATTCCGTGCTTTCAGATGAGTTGAAAAAGCAACCATCTGAACGGGTAAAAGATGC
>JAYVEZ010000211.1:0-2957 GCA_043773645.1 Cytophagales bacterium | reverse complement strand
ACTCCCACTGCGTGTTACTGCGGTTTTGTTTCCGGCAATGCATTGATAATTTTTTGTGTCAGACCGGTCATATCAAAGCCATGGTGACTTACACCGAGCCTCACGACCACCAGCTGCCGTGATGGAATAATGAACACATATTGATTTTCAAAACCCTCTGCTCCATACTCGTCGTGAGGCAGTCCCGGATGGTAACTCTGTTCGGGATTTGACTTGGCTCCCGCGTTGAGCCAGAACATGGCGCCGTACTGGCCGATGGGTGCCGCGGGGGCAGGAGTCAACGTATATTTCACCCAGCCTTCCGGCAGAATCCTTTCCCCATTCAAGATTCCGTCGTTGAGATATAGCAATCCGAACCGTGCCCAGTCGCGGGCGCTGGCATAGCCATAGGACGATCCAACCATTGTACCGGAAGCATCCAGTTCAATGAGGGTGTGGTACATCCCGATTTTGTAAAAGAATTTTTCATAGGCAAACCGCGGGTAGTTGGCCTCACCCACAGTTTGTCGGATGATTTTTGAAATCAGGTTGGCCGTGCCGCTGGAATACTCAAAGAATTGATTGGGTTTGTATTCCAGTTCTTTCGAGGCTGCATAACCGCCTTTATCATCGCTGTGGATAAACATGTTGTGAAAATCGCCGGGGAGAAAATAAATTTCGTTCCAGGCGAGTCCACTGCTTCCATGCAAGAGGTCAGTCAGCTTAATATTTTTCCTTTCATCGTTTTGCCATTCGGCAACCGGAGCAGGTTGATCAATGCTTAGTTTTCCCTCTTTGACAAGAATTCCAACCAGTGCACTGGTCAAGCCCTTGGTCATCGACCAGCCCATAAATTTTGAGTTGACATCAAAACCGGGAGCCAATTTCTCCCCGATGATTTGTCCCTGGTACAGCACCACGACGGCCAAAGTATTTTTGGGTTTGGTTGGATCAGACTCTTCAAAGGCCTCCTGGATCGCACTTTCCACCAGCTCATAGTTAACACCTTGTGGAGGTGAATCTTTCAGAACATTCCCCATGGGCCAGGCAATGGTGTCGGGGTCGTTGGCGGGTGGGGTGGATAGCGCGGGAGTTTGGCTACGGATTTCTTCTCCGGTTCGTTCGGCCAACAAGGTACATCCGAGACCTTTTCGGTAGATGGCCTTACTGGTAGACCAAAAGAAGCTGGCTGTTACCGCCGTGGAGTCAATGAATTCAATGGTGGCACTGGAAAGGCCCGGCACGACAGTCAGCTCTTTTTCTCTTACACTTTCAGAAGTTCGGCCCAGCACATACACGCAGGAGCACATGGTTTTAGCCGCCATCCCCGACATGATGGGGGGGAAGGTGATGGCGAGGTAAATGAGGGCGATGGATAGCATTGCAGCGATGAAGAGAAGAAAGTATTTGAAGATTTTGATCATGTTTTCTTGTGACTTGGTTTGCAGATTCGATTTCACAAAACTATTAAATTTGGAAGCATGGCTAAACCTAAGTTTTATAGTGCAAAGGCAGTTATTTTCAGGCATGCCAGTGATCTACGTCGTCGAGAGACTCAGGCAGAAAAAACCATGTGGGAAAAGCTAAGAAGGAATAAGTTATTGGAATTTCGATTCAAGCATCAGCTTCCTGTGGGCCATTCATAAAGGCCGTCGCTTACCCCTTGCTTTTTCTCCCCTGTTCTCTCTCCCAGACCTCCAGCCTCTTATCCATTGTGCTGAACCATACGCTTGGAACAAGGGCCGCTAAAATCATGGTTGGATATCCAAAAGGCAGTTGCGGACTTTCATCGTAATGGTCCAGCGTCTGGTATCGCTTGATGGCATTGTAGTGGTGATCTGAATGTCTCTGAAGTTGAAACAGAAAAAAATTACTGATCAGGTGACTGGCATTCCAGGAGTGCATGGGATTGACCCGTTCATATTGGCCTGGTGAAATTTCTTTTCTGGTGATGCCATAGTGTTCTACATAGTTCACCAATTCCAGCAAGCTGAAGGCGAGAACACTTTGCACCAAAAAGAAAAAAGGTATTTTCCACACGATGCCCTGATGCCCCAGGCTAAAAATAAAAGTGAGTCCGGCGCAGAATAGAATTGGGAGCAGCGTAAACCACATCATTTGATTGTGGATGCTCAGAATTCTTTTACCACGGCGGTGCAAAGATTCGGCCTCCAGTTTCCAGGCATGATGGAAACCCTTCACCACGGACTGAAACCAGAATGAATAGAAATTTTGATTCTTGTGCGCGGTGGCAGGATCTTCCGGAGTGGCAACATACACATGATGCCCCCGATTGTGTTCAATGAAGAAGTGCATATAGCACACGGTCATCAGCAGGGTTTTGCTGTAAAATTGTTCCAGCGTTGATTTCTTGTGACCCAATTCATGTGCCACCGTGATCCCGATGCCGCCTGTCACCAATGCGCATCCCAGGGTGAAGCCAATCCACTCGATCGGTCTTTGCATGGCGCCTGATGAGATTTTATAAACAGCCCAAAGCAGGAAGGCACACTGCACATATACCCACACATAGGTAACAAGACGATAATAAAATTCTTCACCAGCAGTTTTCTTATCGCTATCCGATAGGTTGGTCGTGTCAATACCTAATCTGTAGTCGACGATGGGAATGAGAATGAATACAAAGAAGAGGGATAAAAGATTCCATCCACCACCGAGGTAGCATCCTGCAATGACCAGGGCGGGGATGATGAACGCACTTAAGAAACCCAGTTTTTTGACAAGATTCATAGTCCTAATTTAACGCATTCAGGAAATAAACAGCAACAAAATTATTTTTGATTATTGAAAAACACCAAATGGGGGCTTAAGCCCTTCTGCCTTGATGCATCCAAAGGGATAGACTTTGGCTCACCTCTTCAATATGGAGGATCAACTCAAATGGGTTTGAATTGCTCAAAGGCCTCACGGCAATCAAAACAATAATGCAATGACCGGCAAAGGGTGGGGCCGAAGGG
>JAYVEZ010000210.1:0-3601 GCA_043773645.1 Cytophagales bacterium | reverse complement strand
TCATCCACCATCCTTACCCGTTTGCTCGGCGGTGCCACCTTGACCTTCTTGCGATAGTGCAGGGCTCGTTTTTCTTTGTCGCGTTCAATTTCTGCCCTTCTTCTCTCTTCCGCTTCATGCGCTTCACGCTCTCGTTGCAAAGCAATGGGATTCTTCTGGGAGGGGGCCGAAGTTCTTTCTCTTCGTGGCTGAAAGGGTCTTCTCTTATCAGGCGTTGAGGGTGGTGTTGTTTCGTTTGTCTCTGCGGTCGGTGGTACTTCTTTCTTCTTGCTTTCGGGGAGCTCGATTTTACCCAGCACACGAAGTCCGGAAAGCTCAACCTTAGGAGCCTTTATCAATTCAATTTTTTCTTCCGACAATTCGCCCGACGGTGATTGAATATCAGCGGTGGTGACCGATTCAGCGGAGTCTGTGTTAACAGCGGAGGTGTTGTCGATCCGGGATGCGGGCTCTTCTTCCTGAGCGATGACCTCAATAATCTTTTCCTCACTCAGTTCAGGAGCGAATTTTCGCATAATAAGGCCAACGTGTTCATCCTCGAGACGTGTGTTTCCCCCGGATTCGATGGTAATGTGTTGCTGGGAGAGAAAGTTCACGATTTCGGCCGGTCGCATGGCCAGCTTTCTTGCCAATTGTCCGAGCCTCATATCCTTTTGCTAACGGTAGTTTTTATCATAGTGGCAAATATACCATTGGAACGGCTGATCTGAAATACGGGGCGGGTCGCTGATGAAATCAGGAGCACCTGATGGTTCTAATTCTAAGTTTTGGTAGGGAATTTTTTAGCCACAGATGACACAAGATTGCCACAAGAAAAAATCTGTGCAAATCTGTGTAATCTGTGGCTGATTTTCACAACTCCTCCCGCGTTAAGAATTGATGCAACCCGGTCAGGTGGTCAGTATTGATAAAATCCACGCCGGCTTCCGCCAAGGCCTTCCAGGCAACTTCACGATCGGGAATGGCCCAGAGACGCAGCTTCTTTCCCTCAGCATGAACTCGGTGAGCAAGATCCTTTATCTTCTTCAGATCTTCATTTGAGGGTGGGATTGTGCCTTTCCAGCTTGACCAATTTCCAAAATGATCGCTGATGACGGGCATCATTTCTGATGAGTACCCTTTTCCGATATCGTCGGGTCGACCGTCGATGCCCAGTCCATTATACCCATCGCGAATCATTTCATCTACGGGTCGATTACCCGAAAGAAAAATCTGAACGGGACAACGGGCTGCAGAACATAAGAGTGCGGGGTACGCTGACACGGCTTTGCGGATCGCTTGATAGGTGCCGGCTTCGGTCTTGCAGTCAATCATCAGGTAGAATTGTTTTTCGTAGCCCGGATAAATGCGTCCGTGGTTGACCTTTATCAGGCTGTCCAATGGAGCGAAATAGAGTTTCTGCAATGTCGATGCGGTCTTGAGTGGCTTTTCGTGGGACACCAGCAGTTCTCCACCTTCAAGGTATACGTCTGCTTCTACTGAAATGAATCCGTTTTGCAGTGCATCTTTCAGCGGGCGGATATGTTCATAGTCGTTGTGTGCGTGTGCCTGGGGATGAGGAAATCTGGCTTGAGAAGTGGAAATGAGAGGCCACAATAATCCAGCGATTACAATGATGAAAAGTTTCATTGGGATAAACTTCAATCACTATTTAGATAATGGACTTATTTCAATTTTCCTGAACTCTACTTCAGCACCTTCAGCCTGCACAGCAATCTGACCTTTGTTGGCAGTGCAGCCGGTTCCGTCATTGACCAATACCTGGTTGACCCACACTTTAATATTATTTCCGGTGCACTCAATCAACATGGTATTCCATTCGCCAAGGGTTTTTCTGATCCATCGGTCAGGTTCAGGATGCGTCGCTTCTTGCCTTCGGTGGCACCCCATTCACTTTTTGGACCCCGGCGTGTTTCCATGTCCGGTACGGTGATGTCTTCCCCGATGCACCAGAAATCTCCCGCATCGCCATCATGCATTTGTGCTTCAATGGATTTTGGAAACATGGAATAGAGAAAGCGGGGCGTTGACGCGTGCAACAACACACCGCAATTTCCTGTACCATTGGAAAATCTGTATTGGACTTCGAGCCGATAATTCTCGTAAACAGAATCGGAGATCAGATGGCCCTCTGGTTTGCCCAGGCTCACCAGCATGCCATTCCGCACAATAAAGGGACTTGTAAGTGAGGCAACTGTATCCATTGCCGGCACATCCACATGCCATCCCACAAGATCTTTCCCATTAAATAGGCTCTTGGATTTTGATGCCCGTTGGCAAGCACCCAGGGTTATCAAAAGAATGGCAAGCAAAAGTATTTTTTTCATGCTGTAATATAGAGAATCCTGATTCTAAATTCCACCTGCTCACTTACCCCAATTCTCATCTTCTCAATTCTCAATTTCCCGTTTTCATCTTCTCCCAAAAGAAACTTTTAGCTATTATTACTGTTGAGGAAAGGCTTCATCAGCCACCTCGCAAAAGCATGAAAACTCAAAAACTGGGATCGCAGGGCTTGCTCACCTCACAACTCGGCCTCGGCTGCATGGGGATGTCTGATTTCTATGGGGCATTTGACGATGCTGAGTCTATCAAAGTAATTCATCGGGCAATTGAATTGGGTGTCACTTTCATGGACACCGCTGATATGTATGGTCCCTACAAAAACGAAGAGCTTTTATGTAAGGCGATCCGGGGTAAGCGCATTGGACTTACCATTGCCACCAAGTTTGGCATTGTCCGCGATCCGAATGATCCGATGAAAAGGGGCATCAATGGTAGGCCTGAATATGTCATGGCCTCGTGCGAAGGAAGTCTCAGGCGGTTAGGCATTGATGTAATTGATTTATATTATCTCCACCGAAAAGATCCGAATACGTCTATCGAAGAAACGGTAGGTGCGATGGGCGAATTGGTCAAGGCAGGCAAGGTGCGAGGGATCGGGCTATCAGAAGTATCGTCGGATACCTTGCGGAAAGCCCACGTTGTACATCCGGTCAGTGCGGTGCAAACAGAATACTCCCTCTGGAGCCGCGACCCGGAAGATGATATAATGAATACTTGTAGGGAATTGGGGATAGCTTTCGTTGCCTATTCTCCGCTTGGACGAGGATTTCTTACCGGGCAGATCAAGAAATTTGAAGACTTTGAAGCGAATGATTATCGCCGGCATTCACCCCGGTTTCAAGGGGAAAACTTTGAAAAGAACCTCACGTTGGTGAAGAAATTGGGTGACATGGCGTCAAAGAAAGGATGCACCACCTCTCAACTTTCCCTAGCTTGGGTAATGGCCCAGGGCGATTTTATTTTTCCTATTCCCGGAACGAAGCGATTGAAGTACCTGGAGGAAAATGTTGGTGCTGTCGATGTTTCTCTTGCCCCCAAAGAACTTTTGGAACTTGACACTATTGCACCCAAAGGAATTGCCTCTGGTCTCCGTTATCCAGCGGAGATGATGAAAATTGTGAATGCGTGAGTGATAATTATAAGGTTTGAATTGGATTTAGGATCATTTAATTTTTTTTTCAGAACCCAGAACCCAGAACCCAGAACCCAGAACCCAGAACCCAGAACCCAGAACCCAGAACCCAGAACCCAGAAC
>JAYVEZ010000209.1:0-7127 GCA_043773645.1 Cytophagales bacterium | reverse complement strand
GAAGAACTGGTACAGCGCGGACATCACTACGCCATGGTCGATGAGGTGGACAGTGTACTGGTCGATGAAGCACGTACACCCCTGATCATTTCCGGACCTGTTCCCCGCGGTGATGAGCATGAGTTCTACGATTTGAAACCCCGCATCTTCAAGGTGGTGGAGGCGCAGAAGAAACTGGTAACACAATATCTGAACGACGCCAGAAAACTTATTCACGATGGCGATGAGAAAGACGGCGGACTTGCCTTGTTCCGGGCACACCGCGGCATGCCAAAGTTCAAGCCCCTCATCAAATACCTGAGTGAAACAGGCAGCAAGAGCCTCCTTCAAAAGATTGAAAACTATCATTTGCAGGACAACAAAAAAGAAATGCCAAAAGCTGATGCGCCGCTCTTCTTCGTCATCGATGAAAAAGACAACAGCGTTGAACTGACTGATAAGGGTATCGATTTGATCACGGGCGAAGGAGAAGACTCCTCCCTCTTCATCTTGCCGGAAATCGGAATGGAACTTTCCAGGATCGAAAAAGATGCCATACTTGACCCGGCAACGCGTCTTCAAAAAAAGGAAGACCTCATCCGCGACTACTCAACCAAATCCCAGCGGGTACATAGCATCAATCAGTTGTTGAAGGCATACACACTCTTTGAGCGTGACACAGAATACATCATTGTAGACGGCAAGGTGAAAATCGTGGATGAGCAAACGGGGCGCGTACTTGACGGCAGAAGATACTCTGATGGTCTGCACCAGGCCATCGAAGCGAAGGAGAGTGTGAAAGTAGAGGATGCGACACAGACCTACGCCACCATCACCCTTCAGAATTACTTCCGCATGTATCACAAACTGGCGGGGATGACCGGTACCGCGGAAACAGAAGCGGGTGAGTTGTGGGACATCTACAAACTGGACGTTGTTGCCATTCCTACAAATAAGCCCGTGACACGAGAAGACTTTGATGACCTCGTGCACAAAACCATGCGCGAAAAATTCAATGCAGTCGTGGAAGAGATTGTTACCTTGACAACGGCCGGAAGGCCCGTATTGGTGGGTACTACTTCTGTAGAAATATCAGAACTGCTCAGCCGCATGTTGCAGATGCGAAAAATCAAACACAACGTATTGAATGCCAAACAGCATCAACGCGAAGCTGAAATTGTCGCAGAGGCAGGAAAACCCGGTACCGTCACCATTGCCACCAACATGGCGGGGCGCGGAACGGATATCAAGCTTACCCCAGAGTCACGTGCTTCGGGTGGCCTTGCCATCATTGGTACAGAAAGACACGAATCACGTCGTGTGGACAGACAGCTGCGCGGTCGGGCCGGACGTCAGGGTGATCCGGGAACATCAAAGTTTTATGTGTCGCTGGAAGACAGCCTGATGCGCCTCTTCATGCCAGAACGGATTGCGAGGATCATGGACCGCCTTGGCTTGAAAGAGGGTGAAGTGATCTCACACTCCATGGTTACAAATTCCATTGAACGGGCACAGAAGAAAGTAGAAGAGAATAACTTCGGTATCCGTAAGCGCCTGTTGGAATATGATAACGTGATGAACTCACAACGTGAGGTGATCTACAAACGCAGACGCAACGCGCTTTTCGGCGAGCGTCTCCAGCTCGATATCCTTAACATGCTCTTCGACACCTGCGATGACTTGGTGGCCAACGCCAAGGCCGGAGAGAGTCTTGAGAATTTCAAAGTCAGTGCGCTTACCATCCTGGGCATTGATTTTGTCATCACACAAGAGGAGTTTACCAAACTCAATCAGGGCGAATTGACTGAAGCACTTTACCATCAGGCGTTCAAGCACTATGAAGACAAAAACAATTCGGTAGCACAGAAATCACTTCCGATCATTCATGATATTTACAAAACACGGGGGGCCACGGTCGAAAATATCCTGGTGCCTTTCAGCGATGGCTTGAAACAGATAGGTGTCTCGGCACCCCTGAAGAAATGCATTGAGACCAACAATGCGGAGTTAATCCGCTCCATGGAGAAAATGATCACACTGGCCATCATTGACCAACAATGGAAAGAACATTTGCGCGACATGGATGACTTGAAGCAAAGCGTGCAAAACGCCGTGTACGAGCAGAAAGATCCCTTGCTTATCTACAAGTTTGAAGGCTTTGAGGCTTTTAAGCGCTTTATTGCCCGGGTGAATGAAGAGACCATTTCCTTCCTCATGAAGGCTGAAATACCTGTACAGGAGCCTGAGCGTGTACAGGAGGCCCGCTCACAAAAACGCCAGCGCTACAGCGAACAGAAAGATGAATCCCGTTCCTTGCTGCAAGGAGGAGGGAATGAAGCTGCACCCCAAAACCAGGTAGAGCAAAAGGTCATGCCTGTAAAATCTGAGAAAGTGGCGGGACGAAATGACAAAGTCTCTGTACAATACCCGGACGGTCACGTGTTGAAAGACGTGAAGTATAAGAAGGTAGAAGATGATATCAAGAATGGTCGTTGCATTGTGATCGAACAATAGAATGAGAAGTGAGAAGATGAGAATCGGGAAGATGCTGTGCCTGCCGAAAGCCTCTGAGGGCAGGAGAATCGGGAAGCCGACTTCGACATTCATTATTCAAAATTCATTATTCATCATTCTATTAATCTCCATCTCCTGCGCCGCCCAAAAAAATAATAACAAAGCCTACTATCACGAGGATCTTTATTCCCTTCGGCCGAAGTTTGAGGATGTGCCCGACACCGCGCAACAAAATCTGCACTACAAAAAAGGAACGTTGGTGGCGATGAGAAACGTGAATGTTGTGGTCGACGAAGTCCTGGACAGCATCAATCGCTTCAATGTCACCCGCAAGTTCATTGACGGCTATACCATCCAGATCTATTCAGGGCAGAACCGGGAAGAGGCCATGAACTCCAAAAAGAAAATGATCACGGATGTTTCCGATCTCAATGCCGAACTGGAGTACAACCAACCAAAATTTCGCGTCCGCGTGGGCAGTTACTATTCAAGGCTCGAGGCGCAGAAAGATCTGATGCGACTGAAGCGCCACTTTCCAAATGCTATCCTGGTGCCGGAAAAAATAATGGTACGCTGATGTCTTTGCTCCAATCGGTACAGCTACTGTCAAAATCGGGTGCCCTGGAAGTGGTGACCTGGCGGCGTCACCTGCACGCTAATCCTGAATTATCATTTCAGGAATTCAAGACTGCCACCTTTGTGGCAACCACATTGAGGCAAATGGGCCTCTCCCCGACTGAAGGAATGGCAACCACCGGCATCGTGGTGTTGATCGAAGGAAAAAATTCTGCAAAAAAAATTGTTTCGCTGCGTGCGGACATGGATGCGCTTCCCATAATGGAGGCAAACAAAGTTGACTATAAATCAAAGAACAACGGGGTGATGCATGCCTGCGGTCATGATGCCCACACGGCGTCGTTGTTGGGGACGGCAAAAATTCTTGGCAGCTTGCGCGATCAGTTTGAAGGTACCGTAAAACTTATTTTTCAGCCAGGCGAAGAAAAAAATCCAGGGGGTGCTTCCTATATGATTCGCGATGGCGCATTGGAGAATCCCAGGCCTGCTTCCATCATCGGGCAGCATGTGATGCCCTTGCTTCCTGCGGGTAAAGTTGGCTTTCGCGAAGGCATGTACATGGCCAGCTCAGATGAAATTTACCTGAAGGTGATCGGCAAAGGCGGACACGCATCCGTACCTGAATTGCTGATCGATCCGGTCCTGATTGCCTCCCACATCCTTGTTGCCCTGCAACAGATCGTTAGCAGGAATGCGAGTCCCAAGCAGCCAACCGTTCTATCTTTTGGAAGAATCCATGGGGAAGGTGCCACCAACATCATCCCGGATGAAGTAAACATCGCCGGAACATTCAGGGCGCTGAATGAAGTATGGCGCAAGGAAGCCCTGATAAAAATCCAGAAGATGGCCGAAGGAATTGCTGAATCCATGGGAGGTCGTTGCGAGGTGACCATTTCACACGGTTATCCTTATTTGGAGAATAACCCCGCCCTCACCCGCCGCATTAGACACGCCGCCGAAGAATATGTTGGGAAAGAAAATGTAGTGGACCTGGACCTTACCCTTGGCTCCGAGGACTTTTCTTATTATTCCCAAGTCCTCCCTGCTTCCTTTTACCGGCTAGGCACACGCAATGAAAAGAAAAATATAACCTCCTACATTCATACCCCCACATTTGACATCGATGAAGATGCCCTCTCCATCAGTACCGGCTTGATGGCATGGATGGCACTGCGGGAGTTGGAAAATATTGAATAGGAATTTTGCCAGAGCCTCTTCCTGGCCAATCCAATGGAAATTAAGTCTGTGTTAACACCTTTCTTCTTGCGGGTGGGTTTCTATCTTTACAAAGCAAGATGAAGGAAGAGACACCTGTTGCTGCAACCATTCCGCCAAACCCCACCCGCTGGAGAACATACCTTCGCAACACTGCGTACTTCGTCGGAGCATTGCTGATTTTCTTATTCGGCCTGGAGCTGATGCTCTCTTCTCTGCAGCACCTTGGCAAGACAGCAGCAGAAACAATTATCCTCGCTACCTCCAACCCATTTACCGCCTTATTTATTGGGCTGCTGATTACTGCCATCATTCAGAGCAGCACGGCCACCACTTCGATGACGGTGGCACTGGTCGCGTCAGGGTCGCTTACGTTGGAAAGTGCCGTACCCATCATCATGGGTGCCAATGTGGGGACAACCATCACAAGCACCATTGTATCCCTTGGCTTCCTGCCAAAGAAAAAAGAATTTCGTCGCGCCGTAGCGGCCGGAACCTACCATGACTTTTTTAATATCCTCACCGTCGTCATCCTCTTTCCGCTCGAATACTATTTTCAGTTCCTTTCCCGCCTGTCGCAAACCATCGCCACAACTTTTTTCAGTCAGCCCATTGGCCCGGTGCGGGGGTTCTCCATGTTGGGAGGTGGTCTCGGTGCCACCACAGATTGGATCGTGAATTCGATCGGCAATGGATTCGTGTTGATCGTCTTGTCATTGGTGATCCTCTTCGGCTCCATTCTCTTCTTCAGAAAGGTGCTCACCAACCTTCTTGGCTTTGGTTCACCGGAAACTTTTCAGCGATTCTTTTTCAGGAGTCCCTTAAAGTCATTTGCGTGGGGCGTGCTTACCACAGCGGCCATTCGGTCCAGTTCCGTGACAACCTCCCTGGTGGTGCCTTTGGTGGCCAAGAAAGTAGTGAAGTTGCGCAGTGCAGTGCCCTTCATTCTCGGAGCAAATATTGGGACCACCGTGAGCGCCTTCCTCGCAGCCATGGTAAATTCCAACACAGCCATCAGCATTGCCATCGCCCATTTTCTTTTCAACCTCATTGGCGTACTCATTTTCTTTCCGATACCGGGCCTCCGCGAAATTCCTATTCAACTTGCACAAGGGCTGGGTCGACTTACCCTGAAGTACCGGTTGGCGGGTCTCCTGTACTTATTGTTGATGTTCTTCTTCATTCCTTTTTCATTGATTTATTTCAACCGGGACGCTGTGAGCATCACAGAACTGACGTATCAGCGAACGGAGAACAACCAGAAATCATTTTTCACCGTCATCACCAAGACTTACGAAAACCAGACCATGAGCAGCTGGACGGTGTACGCCGGCGAAAAGAACACCGAGCCCACGCAGATATATTCTGTTTACAGAAAGAACAATGTTCTCCTCATCAACAACGAACTCTTTGAAATGAACAAGCCCGGCTTCTGCCATGATGGTGAGGACCCCGGAGGAAAATTCAGGATGTGCATAAAGGAAATTCTGCCAGAGCTGAAGATCGGAGCATTACCCTCCTTTCAAACAGTGTTTGTCTTTGAAAAGAAATATGAAGCCCAGGTTCCGAATACGACCAGGTACTACATCAGCTCACCCGCCAACCTCCTGATCAAGAAAGAAAAACGCGACACCCTCGGCTTACCCATTACCGTGGAGGAGCTTTCCAGCATTGTTAAAAAGTAATGCAAGGCCGGTGATTTGTTCTATTCTTCTCCGGCTACTTTCTTAGCGCCTCTGCGCCTCTGCGGTTCCCTTAAAAGCCCAAAATCCCCTATATTGCAATACCCTATGGACAAGATTTCCGATACGATCCTGAAATTCCTGAAGCTGGACAATTTCGTCAACAACCTCACCGGTTATGTCGAGGCTCGCCTTCAACTCTTAAAAAACGAGATCAAGGAAGATATTGCCAAAGCCCTCTCTCGCGCCATGGTGACGGTGGCATTGTTTCTCATGGGCTTTCTCTTCCTGATTTTCTTCAGCATTGGACTCGCCCATTTTATCAACCGCTATTTCGAAGAGACTTTTTCAGGCTTCTGGTGGGTGGCGGGGATTTACGGGGTTGCATTTCTGCTCGTCGTCGTATTCAGAAAAAATATCCTCACATCCTTCGAGCAGTATTTCAAGGAGATGACCCAACGAAAAGAAAAGTAAGCCATGGAATTGCTCGAGACCCAGGACCCTGAAAAGAAGAAACTGATCGAAACCTCCGACCGATATAAGAAGGAGCTCGAGACAGAGGTGATGGAGCTTACAAAGAAAACGGAGCGCATGCTTACCAATGCCCTCATCATCGGCGGTTCGCTGGCACTGACTTATTTTGTGATCAGTTCCATATCCAAAGGCAAGAAGAAAAAGAAAAGGAATAAGATTGCCAAGGCACAACAAGAAGCCGAAGATGGAGTCGAAGAGGTGGAGGAGGCCGAAAGTGAACCATCGGTGCTGGGACAAATAGGAACCAAAGTTCTTAACCAGGCCACCATCCTGTTGCTGGACATCGCCAAAGAAAAATTATTTGAATATCTAGAGTCAAGGAAGAAGTCGGATGAAAATTCTTGAGACATTACAACAACGGCACCGTCAGGGCACCAAATCCATTGCCGTTCTCATCGATCCCGACAAGGTTGATGACGGCACCAAGCTGAAGTATCTGATCAATGCTGCCAGCGAGAATTGTGTGGACTTCTTTTTTGTCGGTGGCAGCCTGATCACTACGTCCAACATGGCGGAAGTGATTCAAACGATCAAAGAAGATGTGAATATCCCTGTGGTGCTTTTTCCCGGTAGCTCCCAGCAAATTGATCCCACTGCCGACGCGATTTTGTTCCTCTCTCTTATCTC
>JAYVEZ010000208.1:0-2605 GCA_043773645.1 Cytophagales bacterium | reverse complement strand
TTTAAAATCGTTGGACAGGTGGTCATCGGTTTGATTGTTGGTTTGACACTCTATTTCAATGACAATGTTGTCATTCGGGAGAAACCTTCCAACCAGGAGGAGGTTTCAATCATTGGCAATGATTCAAAAGCTGAGATGGGCATCAAGTCAACCAAGACAACCGTGCCATTCTTAAAGAACAACGAATTTGACTATCACAGCCTCACGCCCTGGTTGGATAAAGATTACACCTGGATTATATACATCCTGATTGTCGTTGTCATTGTGACTGCCGTTTCCAACAGTGCCAACATGACCGATGGAATCGATGGTCTCGCCGCCGGCACCTCCGCCATCATTGGGTTGACGCTGGCCATTTTTGCCTACCTCTCCGGCCGTGTTGACTTTAGCTCATACCTGAACATCATGTACATCCCGAACTTGGGTGAATTGGTAATTTTCTGCACAGCCTTCGTAGGTGCTTGCCTTGGCTTCCTTTGGTACAACGCTTATCCCGCACAGGTCTTCATGGGCGATACGGGCAGCTTAACGCTTGGAGGTATCATTGCCGTGGTAGCGCTCGCAGTCAGAAAAGAATTAATGATCCCAGTATTGTGTGGAATATTCCTCATTGAAAGTCTTTCGGTGATCATGCAGGTTTCCTATTTCCGGTACACAAAGAAAAAGTATGGTGAAGGGCGGAGGATTTTTCTCATGTCACCAGTGCATCATCATTTCCAAAAGAAAAATATTCATGAATCTAAAATCGTAACAAGGTTTTGGATCGTGGGAATACTGTTGGCCATTTTCAGTCTTGCAACCTTAAAACTAAGATGAGCGAAAGAATTGTCATACTGGGTGGAGGTGAGAGCGGAACCGGAGCAGCGATCCTGGCGAAGGCCAAAGGCTTTGATGTCTTTGTTTCTGACCAAGGTCAACTTAAAGAGAAGTACAAGAAAGATCTGACTGAACAAGCGATAGCGTTCGAAGAGGGACAGCATTCAGAAGATAAAATCCTGACTGCAAATTTGGTGATCAAGAGTCCCGGCATTCCCGAAAAGGCCGACATCGTCAAGAAAATTAAAGCAAAGAAGATTGCGATTGTCGATGAGATCGAATTTGCCTTCCGCTACCTGAAGGGAAAAGTAATTGCCATTACAGGAACGAATGGAAAGACCACCACCACGTTGCTGACGTATCATTTGTTAAAGTCGGCTGATAAGAAGGTTGCACTGGCTGGAAATGTCGGGGAGAGTCTGGCGCGCAAGGTGGCGACCGAAGACCATGATTGGTATGTACTGGAGATCAGCAGTTTCCAATTGGATGGTATCAGCACATTTCATCCGCACATTGGAGTACTCCTCAACATTACACCGGACCACCTGGACCGTTATGAGAATAAAATGGCCAATTATGTCAACAGCAAGTTCAAGCTGGTGAAGAACATGGGCTCCAAAGATTATTTTATTTATTACGCAGATGATCGCATCGCCGGACCCGAAGCCAAACAGCGGTCAACGGAAGCTTATCGTGTTGAGGTTTCCATGGATCCGGAGGCCATCAGTTCTGCTCATTTCGACGGAAAGAAAATGGTCTTCCAGTTTGGAAAAAAGAAATTCAAGATTGACCAGTCCGACACCACCCTTAAAGGGGTTCACAACCTGATCAACACCATGGCGGCTGTTTCCGCAGCCCACCTGGCAAAAGTACCGGACACCAAGATCAGGGAAGGATTGAAGACATTCAAGAACGCCCCGCATCGGTTGGAATCCGTAGCGTCCATTCAGGGTGTAGAGTTTATCAATGACTCCAAGGCTACCAATGTTGATTCCGTTGTATACGCCCTGGGAAGTTATGACAAACCACTGGTCTGGATAGCGGGTGGCATTGACAAGGGAAACGATTACAACCTGATCAAGGCCGAGGTTGAAAAGAAAGTAAAAACGCTCATTTGCCTTGGCAAGGACAACGAAAAACTTAAGAAGTTCTTTGGAAAGGTGGTTCCTAAAATACTGGAAACACAAAGTGTGACTGAGCTGGTTCAGCTGGCCCTGCAATCGGCAGAGAAGGGTGATGTTGTATTGCTTTCTCCCGCCTGTGCCAGTTTTGATTTGTTCAAGAATTATGAAGATCGTGGTGACCAGTTCAGGGCAGCGGTACTCAAGGCGAAGGAAGAAGTTGAAAAAGTACATGGTAAGTCTGAAAAATAAAGGACTATGAAGAAGTTCAAGGAATGGTCAGATAAGAATTTGCAAGGTGACCCGGTCATATGGGCTGTCGTCTTTGCCTTGTCGATTATCAGTGTCTTGGTGGTATATAGCTCCATTGGAACCCTGGCATACAAGCGCACGGTGAGCCCGGAGATGATTTTGATCAAGCATTCCTTCATGGTTTGTTTGGGGCTCGCTTCCATGTGGTTCGCGCACAAGGTTGACTATCGTTACTACTCAAAGATTTCCCGATTGGCACTGTGGATCAGCGTCCCCTTGCTGATATATACATTCACCAATGGAACAACCATCAACGATGCCGCGCGGTGGATATCCATTCCGATCATAGGCTCTTTCCAACCGTCGGACTTTGCAAGCCTGGCATTGATCATCAATCTCGCCAGCATGTTGTCGAA
>JAYVEZ010000207.1:0-16025 GCA_043773645.1 Cytophagales bacterium | reverse complement strand
GAAGGCACGAAACTCCTACACAAAAAGAAATTTATCTACTTTGAATTTGACTCGCGCACCAATGGCGACCGCCGGAAGCAGGGTTTTCAGGATCCAATTTTGCGCTATACCTATATACAGTACCTGGTCCAGCCAGGGCGCACCCTGGTGTTTACGTTTTCCTGCCCCAAGGATCTTAAGGAGGATTGGCAAGAGACCGCCCGGGGCATTATGGAGAGCATTAAGGTCAGGTGAACCGTCAGGAAATCATGATGAAATTCTGCCCTCCTACCCATCTTGATTGTATTTCCCTAATTTGTATCGAGAATCTCCAATTGAAATTCTAAAGTCGGTGGTGGAATACAATGATGAACATTTCATGCGGGAGGCGATGAAGGAAGCCGTGAAAGCTTTCGACGCCGGGGAGGTACCCGTTGGAGCGATCATTGTATCCAAAAACAAGATCATTGCGCGCGCCCACAATCAGACTGAACAGTTAACGGATGCCACAGCGCATGCAGAAATGCTGGCAACGACGGCTGCTGCTAATTTTCTGGGCTCAAAATACCTCACGGAATGCACGCTGTATGTTACCCTCGAACCGTGCGCCATGTGTGCGGGGGCCCTGCATTGGGTACAGTTACAGAAATTGGTCTTCGGCGCTGACGATATACAAAGGGGTTATAGCCTGGTGAAATCACCATTGCTCCATCCGCGAACTGAAGTGGTGAAGGGTATAGGAGCGAAGGAGAGCAAAGAGTTGATCGATCGGTTTTTTAAAAGGATCAGAGAAAAATAGTAACATTGCACCATGAGTATGG
Organism: Cytophagales bacterium; assembly: GCA_043773645.1. Classification (GTDB taxonomy): domain Bacteria; phylum Bacteroidota; class Bacteroidia; order Cytophagales; family Cyclobacteriaceae; genus ELB16-189. The sequence goes on along the minus strand of JAYVEZ010000207.1, from coordinate 15,225 downwards.
AATTAAAAGGGAAGGTCATCCAATTGCTTCAAATGCAAACAGGCATGGGCAAGAAAGGCCAATGGAAAAAACAGGAGTTCATTGTGGAGACACAGGCTCAGTATCCAAAGAAAGTATGTCTCTCCGCCTGGGGGGACAAGATTGATCAGTTTCGGGTAGCGGAAGGCGACATGGTAAACGTGTCGGTGGACCTTGAGAGCCGTGAATACAACGGAAGGTGGTACACCGAAGCCCGTGCCTGGAAGCTTGATAAAATTGGAAACGGTGGAAGCGCACCCTCTTCAGCGCCAATCGGAGATGAACCTTTCACATCAGGCACTTCGTCTACTGACGATTTACCGTTCTAGCCTGAGGAAGGAAACTTAAGGGGCGTTTACGCCTTTGATTTTTTGCGGCCGTCATCAACCCGCTTGCCATTTTCGTGCTTGCCCAGGATGGTGACGTCTTTGGTCGTTTCATACTGCTTGGCGGCTTGCATCATGGCCTGCTCGCTGTCGCGGATGATAATGGTGCCGGATTTAGCGCCCTTGTTGCGGATTTCAATATAGAATCCGTCTTTTTTCTTTTTTGGTAATACGGGAGGTCTGCCCATGAATTTTAATGATTAGTGATTTTGAATCCAGTTCATTTTCAAACCCCTTTTTTTCCGGTTCGGTTCCGCTGCGAAACGCAGTTTTTGATGAAAATTGGGTTTTGAAGCCGCAAAGATAACGCTTTATTCGGTTTTTGAAGATGGATAAGAGGGAAGGAATTATTCAACTTTGATAGGAGCCTGCAGAATTATCAGCTAGTCCTTAGCAAGAATATCATTCCTTACTTTCTTGGATAATTTTTCAAATATCATCGAATATGATTTTTGAATGTAGGCTTTCCATTCTTTGGGACGCAGTGACCTCGGATCATTGACCAGTACCCAATAATTCCGTGCCGAGTAGGGCGCTGGAATGACTCCTTCGCGTTCAATCAGTTCAGCAAACTCTTCAGGGGTGGCTTTGAATGACACATGCTCCATTCCCTGCAGGCTGGTGACGCAAAACATTTTTGTCCCCACTGAATAACACAAGTCATTGCCCCATTTGATGTCCTGAGTTGCCCCTCGGAAGCCCATACACATGGTTTCAAGTTCGGTAGCTGTCATTGGAACATGGGCTTTGCTCAGCGGCAATATGAATCGGTATCAGGCATCAATGCATTATTTCAGATAAGCCGGCAATTCCACACCCTTCTTAAGATCAGGATCTGCCAATGGGGCACCATGCACAATCTTCAGTGGCACGACACCAGCCCAAACATCCAAAATGTAATCTTCTTCATCATCTTTTGGGGGACCGGTGCGCACTTTGGCAGAAGCTTCTGCTATGGTGAACGCCAGCACCATGGTGGATTTCCACTCATTGTCTGTGGGTTTCCTTACGTCGGCCCATCTGCCGGGGCACATTTTTTCGGTGAAAACTTCCATCACATGGTACACTTCGTTTTTGTCTGTGACCAGCCTGGGTTCACTGAAGATCACAACGGATCGGTAGTTGACTGAGTGGTGAAAAGCTGAACGCGCAAGGACCAATCCGTCCATGAGGGTAACGCTGATACAAACCGGTATCTTTTTGGTAACCATTTCGCGCATATAAAAACTGCCCACACTCCCATGGAGATATAAAACGTCTCCGATCCTGCAGAAACCGGTCGGAATCTGAAATGGCTGTCCATCATTTGAATAGGCGAGCGTGCAAAATAATGCCTCATCCAAAATGGAGTAGATGGCGTCCTGATCATACACGCCTCGTTTGGGGAGTCGGGTGATGGCCGTTTTGTTGGTAATGGGAAATTGTGGCATGACTAAGGGGTTTTTCTTTTGATGATAAAGCATTCTGGAAAGCGATCCATTCCAATCTTTGGATAATAGCCAACGGCTGCCGGCGCAGAAAGAAGTATCAGCATCGTATTTTCACCTGCAAGCCGGTGGGTCTCATCAATCAATTTTTTGCCAATGCCCCGGTGTTGAAAACTTTCGTCGACGGCCAGGTCGGAGAGATAGCAACAGAATGAAAAGTCTGTCAGTGCCCTTGAAACGCCTACCAGCAAATCCTGCGACCAGGCCGTTACAAGAATGTTTCCATGTTGTAACATTTTTTCGATGCGTGATATGTCTCCTACCGGCCTGCGCTGATCAAGGGTTGACCGCTTGAGAAGATCAATAAATTCCTTTGGGGAAATTTTGATGTTGTTTTTGTAAATGATAGGCTCCATTACCGGGATGTGATGCGCAATAAAATCTTTCCAAACTGTCCTCCACTTTCCATGTGCCTGAATGCGTCATTTACCTCAGCGAGGGAAAATACTTTGTCGATAACCGGACGTATTTTGTGTTTGTGCACAAAGTCGAGCATGGAGAGGAACTCATCTTCCGTGCCCATGGTGGTGCCAAAAATGGAGATCTGTTTCCAATACAAGGTTCGTGTGGACAGGTCTGGAATGTTACCAGCTGTTCTGCCAAAGTTGACAATCCTTCCTCCGGGCACGGCGAGGTCCAGCAAGGCAGAGAAGTGACTGCCGCCGGCACTGTCAATGATCACATCAAAACCTCCCGCTGCTTTTTTCAACTGGTCACTCCAATCACTGTCATGATAGTTGTAACCGCCCAGTGCGCCGAGTGCCATGGCATTCTGAATCTTGACTTCTTGGCCTGAAGTAACATAAACCTTCGCCTGAAAAGCGACAGCCATCTTCAATGCCCACAATGCTGCTCCACCACCCACTCCGGTAACAAGCACCTTTTCTCCGGGGCGAAGGCGTGCCTTGGTAAAAAGTGCGCGATAGGCCGTCAATGCTGACAGGGGAACAGCGGCTGCTTCTTCAAAAGACAAATGAGATGGTTTCTCAACCACTTGTTTGCGCGCAATCGCGATGTATTCACTAAAGGTTCCTGCATCTGGAAATCCCAGAATCTTGAAAGAATCTGCTTGAACGACAGGATTTTTACCCCAGCCCATACTGGGGTTGATCACTACTTCTTGTCCGATGATGTCATCGTCCACCTCTTCCCCCACGTCTTCGACAACACCGCTTCCATCGGAACCGAGAATGATTCCATTGATCGAAGGTGAGGCTTGCTCACGTTGTATCCAGAGATCGCGGTGGTTCAGGGCGGCAGCATGAAGCTTGATCAACACCTGGCCTTTCCCCGGAAGTGGCTTTAGTACTTCCATCACCTCCAAGGGTGCATCTTTCTCTTTGAAGAGAGCCGCTTTCATGAAACGCCTAGGCCTTCACGATGTAGTTCCAGCCATGGGTATCCGCGACAGCCCCACTTCGGATGGCTGCCAGTTTTGTTTTCATTCGCAGTTGAATGCTGTCTGGTGTCACGGCGGGGATTGAATAATCAGTGCCATGGATGTTGATGACTGCAATGGGCGCCACGACGGCCGCGGTGCCGGCTCCAAATGCTTCGGTCAATTTTTTGTTCTTAAAACCCTCCTCCAATTCATCCACGCTGATGCGACGTTCCTCCACGGGAATTCCCTCTTCACGTGCCATCGTGAGTATGGAGTCGCGGGTGATGCCGTCCAGGATGGCAGTGTTGAGTTTGGGGGTAACGAGTTTGCCATTCAATACAAACATCACGTTCATCATGCCCACCTCATCAATATACTTGTGCTCTTTGTGATCGGTCCACAGTACCTGATCAAAACCTTCTTTCTTTGCCACTTGCGTGGGATAGAATGCCCCACCATAGTTGCCTGAGCATTTGGCAAAGCCGGGACCACCTTCCGCGGTTCGGGTAAAATGATCCTCCACCTTCAAACGGAATGGCTTGCTGTAATAGGGTCCAACCGGACTGGTGAGCACTACAAACTTGTAGAAGTCGGCGACTTTTACACCCAGGCGAGACTCAGAGGCAAATACGAGCGGGCGGATGTACAGCGAAGCTCCTTCGGAAGTTGGTATCCAATCCTTATCGACTTCAATGAGGGAGTGGAGTGACTGAATGAACATGTCATAGGGAATGGTAGGCATGCACATGCGGTCGAGTGACTTGTTCATGCGGTCGTGATGCTTTTGCGGGCGAAAGATATTGATGCTCCCATCTTCTCTCTTGAATGCTTTCATACCCTCGAAGATGGACTGGCCATAGTGCAAGGCCAGGATTGCCGGTGTCATTTTCAATTCACCAAAAGGAACGATGACGGGTTCGCTCCATTCGCCATCCTTCCAGTCGGAGAGGAGCATATGATCGGAGATGTATTTGCCAAACTCAAGGTTCTTGAAATCGGTTTCTGAAAGTCTTGAATGGGTCGTTTTCTGAACTTCAAATGCAGGGGCAGTGGTCATACATTAGTTTTTTGTCAAGGTAAAAATAATTTCATTGATTTTGACAAGGTGATGGTCGTCGTGCTCAGCATCAAACCATGCCAGGTCTACCGGAGTCATGGGTACTTTCAAACGGGGATGAATGGACGATTGCGTAAGCTGTTCATCTGAAAGGGATTTATATTTTGCGAGGTTGGCAGCCCGGTTCGCAGCAAAGTAATCCAGTACTTTCTTGATTGGCCAGAGATTGTAATCCTGTGGCTCGAAGACTGCCGGCGACATCATGGCAACGCCTGAAGTGATCTCATCCATGCGCTTGTTAACAACGGCATCAACTTCAGCGAGGTGCCCAATGGTTTGCTTTACCGACCATTTTCCATTGTGCTTCATGGATAGGATGTTGTCGTTCATACCGCTCACTTTAGCTTGCAGGCGGACGTGGGTGCCATCCAACCTCTCGAGAAAGTAAGGTAACATCGCAACCGGATGACCGAATTTTAGGTTGCGTTCAAACCACGGAATGCTGTTCATGTTAGCCAATGAGAATGACGGGTTTATGGTGAATGGGAAAGTTCACGGAGCGCGCAATAAAACACATTTTGTTTGCTTCGTGGTGGAGTGATGTGGCCTTTTTTAGCATAGTCGCATCTTTTACCGTGACAGTGGGCTTCAATGTGACTTCACTAAACTGTCCGCTGCCATCGCTATTTTCAACCATGGTTGCCGTAGCGTTGTCAATGTACTTCTCCACAATCACATGGCTCACGGCACACAAGTGAAGGTACCAAAGCATGTGACACGCGGAGATGGCAGCTACAAAACTGTCTTCGGGACTGTACCGGCTTGGATCGCCGCGGAAGGAGGGGTCCGAGGAGCCGGGGACATCCGGCCTTCCGGGAATAGAAATAATGTGGTTGCGTGAATACGCCTTGTACTCAGAAGTGCCCGTGCCCTCGTTGCCGATCCAGGTGACGGTGGTTGAATAGTGATGTTCTTTTCCCATGGTCTAATCAATAAACGCCATTCCAATCATAAAAAGTTTTGCCTGGCCTCCAATTTCAACACGGTCACCCTTTAGAACACATGTTAAGTTGCCACCCCTTGAAGAACATTGAACGGCCCTCATTTCCATTCTGCCCAGCACTTTTGTCCAATATGGAATCAGGGTGGTGTGCGCTGAGCCTGTCACCGGATCCTCGTTGACACCCGCTCGTGGGGCGAAGAATCGCGAAACAAAATCAACATGGTCTCCTTTCGCCGTGGCGATTACACCCCGTGCTTCAACTTTTGCCATCAGACCAAAGTCTGGACTGAGTGCTTTGATTTGTGATTCACTATCAAAGACAAGCATGTAGTCGGACTTTCCGAGGAGGGTTTTCTTTGGTTGAATATTCAATGATTTGGCGAGGTTTTCAGGCAATGTCGTTTCCGCAGGGGTGTCGACAGGGAAGTTAAGCGTTAGCAATTCTCCTTTCCGTGTCACGGTTAATTTCCCGCTGCGTGAATTGAAAGTGATCATGTTGCCTTTGTATCCCTCCTGGTTGAATAGCACAAATGCAGCGGCCAGGGTAGCGTGTCCGCACAAGTCCACTTCAATGGCGGGTGTAAACCACCGGATGCGATGACCGGAAGGTTCGTTTACATAAAAAGCTGTTTCAGCGAGGTTATTTTCCATCGCAATGTTTTGCAGCGTAGTATCGGGCAGCCACGAACCCAGTGGACAGACTGCAGCAGGGTTACCGGCGAAGAGTTTATCAGCGAAAGCGTCTACCTGATAGATCTTGATCTCCATGAATTAGCGTGAGGCCATGCCCCTTACATTTTTTATAACAGCCTTGACTCCTTCCACCGCCCGGAGGGGATAGGACTTTAGTTGATACCCTCGATTGACGAGGTAGATACCCGTGATCACAACCAGGATGGCGATGCCCATCCGCATGTTTAGCTTCTCATCAAGAATGAGCCAACCCAGAATTACTGCGACGATGGGATTGATATAAGCGTAGAGTGAAACGATCGTCATGGGTAAATGCTTGATGGCATAAGAATAGCAAGCGTAGGCGGCTACTGAGCCGACGAGTATCATATAAATCAGCGAGTAGACTACTTCATCCGACCACCGGATGGCTGAGTAGTCATCCAACGCGAGGCTCATGGGAATCAGAAACAATCCACCGAAAAGCATTTGCAGGCCAGCATTGAGGAAAGGATTGGAGTGTTGATTTTTCTTTTTGATATAAATGCTCCCGATGGCCCAGCATAAATTGGCCGCGAAGGTGAGGAAGATGCCTACTTGATAGTGGCTGTCCGAGAATTCTGTCAAGTGCTCACCGAAAATCAGCAATATGCCTGCAAGACCTGTGAGCAATCCCAAGGCGATGAGCCAATTGGGTTTTTCATCTTTGGTGACGAGCAGGTTGATGAAGATGGTCCACACCGGCATCATGGAACAGATGATGGCAGCAATGCCGCTTGAGATATATACTTCAGCATATCCGACTACTGCGATTCCCAGCGCCGTCATGAAAAAGCCGCTGACGGCCTGATGGAATAGGGTAACGCGGTCGGGCCACGCCGCTTTGCCGATGGTGAGCATAAAAATTACCAGGATGGGACCCGCTGCCAGAAATCTCACCATGGAGAACAGGAATGGTGGAAACTGGGTGACCCCGATACGCAGGGCCAGGTAGGTGGTACCCCAGATGACGCATACCGCCGCGAGGGCGAGGTAAGCAAACAATAAACTCTTTTTGGGTGCTTCCGAATTCATGCGACAAATTTTGATGTTTTAACGTAAACAAAACAGTTTCAGTTTTGACTCTTTTGAGCAGATCAGTTGAACCGGGTGCCCGCCAATCTGCGCTTGAATTTGGCTTGGCCGGATTCTGGTTCAATATTCCAAAAAATGATCATGAATTCCTGCTCTCCTATTCTTGGTCACTGGGAAATGGGCAAATAAATTCGTCAATCGAAACCAAAATCCAATGGAAAATCTCAATGATAACACGGTTGATCCTGAAGATGATCTCAGGGCCTCCAATGAACTCATGCGCCTGAAGCTCGAGCTTGATCATCACATGATCATGAGTGGCAGCACCTCTGAACTTCCGCCTGAGGTGGAAAATCAATGGCTCAATAATATTTACAACTTTGAAAAGCAGTTTAAAGAGGCTGGGAGATCGACGGTATATGATTTACTGGACCGCCCTGCCTTTGCAAAGTATGATGCGCTGACAGAAGACCAGTTCCATCAGGAACGGCTGCGGCTGGAGTCCCTTATGGAGGAAAAGAATTTTGTTCTGGATTGTTGTTGTGATTATGACGACAAAGTGATTTACCGGTTTATCACAGAAGAATTATTTGAGCATGAAACAGATGCGTTCTTCATGGAGGGAATGGTACATCATTTCATTTATGAGGAATTTCATCCGAACCATGACCATGACCTAAGAAGGCACGCCAAAGATTTCCTCGAGCGAATCATGGAAAGAAAATGGAATGACACATACTACCAATTCTTTCTGGCTGAAATAGTTTCATTTCAGGGCAAGGAGTTCCCTGCTGCCATGGTGTCGTCCATCATGATGGCTTTTCAGGAGGCGCATTCCCTTTTCGATTATAAAGAAACCCGAATAGAAAATATACATTTTGATTTGGAGACTGGGAAAGGGATGGTGGAAGTATATGTTGATTATATCGCCCACCCCATTCACGGCATGGCAAAGGTATTTGAAGGGAAAGGTCAAATTCATTTCATCAATGAGTATGACTGTTGGAGTATCAGTGGATTTGAACTCCCTGGTTTTTCAAATACGGAAATACATTAGCCTCGGATTACACGGATGATCACGCGTGCCTGCACGTAGCCGCTTCGGCGAAGGCAGGGATAAATGCATCTGTGAAAATCTGTGTAATCTGTGGCTAAGATTATAATCTTAAACTGGGACATCACTTTATTGTAATGGCAGTCCCTCATTATAATCCTATTTCACATGAATCAAATACTGCCAAGGCCTCAACAGTATGCCTTTACCTGGTAATAATTCGTATTCCTCACCGTTAAAGTAATCCCATGCAGAAATACCTTAGCCACAGATTGCACAGAATTACACAGATTAAATCCGTGGTAATCCGTGTAATCTGTGGCTACTAATGGAATCTAAAATTTGGACATCACTTCATTGTAATAATAATTCGTACTTCTCACCGCTAAATTAATCCTGTTCAGAAATACCTTAGCCACAGACTGCACAGAATTACACAGATTAAATCCGTGGTAATCCGTGTAATCTGTGGCTAAGATTGGAATCTTAAATTGGGACATCACTTCATTGTGATACCATCCCTCATCATAATCCTATTTCACAAAGATCAAATACTGCCAGGGCTTCAACGGTATGGCTTTACCCGGCAATAATTCGTACTCCTCACTGCTAAAGTAATCCTTAAATTTCCCGGCAGCCGAACTGTCGGTGAGATGAAATTCTTGGGCTTTCTTGGAGAAATTCAGAATACCAATGACCTCATTGCTGTCTTTGATTCTCCGAAAACCATACACATTGGGATCCGTGTCATTGATCCGTTTGGCCACGCCGCCATACTCGCCGCACCAGAGTGCCTTGTTGTCAGCATGAAGTGACACGAGTTTATTATAGAAGGGCTGTACTTTCAGGGGATCGCTCCAGTCGATGGTGTCCTTGGCGAAAAATTTCAGGCGTTTGTTTAAGCCGACTTCCTGGCCACTGTAAAGCATAGGCATACCATAGGCGGTAAATATGAATGTCGCGAAGGTCCGGTAGCCATCGCCGTAGCGTTCAAGCTCTGTTCCGTTCCATGAATTCTCATCGTGGTTGGTGATCATGGTCATTCGGAACGGTTGGCGGCCATATTCTTTCAAGTCTTTGTTAATCCAGTTCGCTATATCATCTGCATTGGATTTTCCTTTGGCCACATCATTCGTAAGGTGCAGCAGTTCCCAGGCGTAAGTTGCATCGAATGCCAGGTGCATGCGTGCACCATCCCATTCTGCCAACCAGAATATATCCTTGATTGGATCGATGGTTGCGCGTGCCTCCTCCCAAAAATAAAGGGGAATCTCATGGCCAGCATGGTCGCAGCGAAAACCATCAATATCAAATTTTGTTACCCAGTTTTTCATTTCTTGAATCATGGCCAGGCGCGTTTCAGGATTTGTGTGGTTCAGAAGCGCGATATCGTCCCAGTCGGACTCATGTACGATGTTTCCCTTACCATCCTGGGCATAGTAATCGGGGTGGGCGTCAATCCAGGGATGGTCCCAGGCAGTGTGGTTGGGTACCCAATCGAGGATTATGTACATCCCCAGTTCGTGTGTTTTAGCAACGAGATTCTTGAAGTCTTCATCCGTGCCGAATTCAGGATTAACTTTGGAATAATCCTGAATGGAGTAATAACTGCCCAATGGCTCCTTGCGATTTTTTAAACCGATGGGTTGAATCGGCATGATCCAGAGCATTCCCACCCCGAGTTCTTTCAGGCGAGGTAAGTCTTTGATAAAAGCATTGATGGTCCCTTCAGGAGTATGTTGCCTCACATTCACTTCATAAATGGTCAGGCCTGCTGCTTTTTCAGGAAAGGTGACAGAATTGGCAACTAACTTGGTACCCTCCTGCTGTGAATTCTTTGTGCATGAATACAGGGCAATTGAGAAGAGGGAAAGCAACAATAAAAATTTGTTCATGGCACAAATATGTTTAAATACCGAATTCATCTTCGTAAAGATATTTAAAATGCAAAGAGATTGTGGTGCCTGGATGGGTACGTTTTGGGTGCTTTCTCCATCAGATTTGGCTAATTTGCGGCCAAAATGTTTAAACCTGAAGATCGTGGACGTTAAGGACAGCAATGGGAATATACTAAGCGACGGTGATTCAGTCACAGTTATCAAAGACCTTAAAGTCAAAGGTTCATCTCTTAATATTAAGCGCGGTACAGTGGTGAAGAAAATCCGCCTGACGGGCGATAAAGATGAAGTCGATTGCCGCATTGGTGGCAGCTTCATTGTTCTGAGAACTGAATTCCTGAAGAAGATCTAAGTTATGATTATGGAATTAACCATTACGTTTTGGAATACATAATTATCGAAAGATTCTATTATGACCGTGTAAGAGAATTGTATGAGCAATTTGAGGAAAGGGCCGATTGCTCTTCGATGGCGTTGTGTATTTAGACAGTTGGCTTGATGAGTCGGTAATTACCCTGCTATCAGATGATGGAAGGAGAGACCCTTGGGAAAATCCAGGAATTAGTAAGCTATTGGAATGATCTGGCCGTCTTTGATGTCATCTCTGTAGTATTCTCTCTCAGGCTATACTTAAGCTATAAATACTCGTTGAGCCTGACTGATTTTTTGTCAATAATGTTCAGTAATAGTTTCGTACGGAAATGCGATTAAGTTGAGCGCTTACCCGAAATGAGTGCTGGCTTGAAGTAATTCATGGTTCGTTCCGCAGATTTAAAGTGGTAAGTCTTCTGTAATTTTCATCATTTCTTTGGCATTTACCTTAAGAGACAATCGCCAAGTTGACCAGCCCAATCTCAAAAGCCAGGGAGGGCCTACCAATCTCGGGAAGGGCCAGCAAGTCACCAAACAGTCCATTTTGGTTTTCCTGATCAAAATAAACGCATATCATTTAAGGGCATCTCTAAAAACTCCGTTTGACCTTCTCTCTTTGGAGAAGGATTGAGGATGAGGTGGTCAACGACAAGATTTTTAGAGATGCCCTTAATTGAAAAATACTACTTATGGGGTATTGCCTGAACATTAGAATTGAGTCTAGATTTACATACCTCAACGGAAGTTGAATGAATGTGGATACTGAAATAATGTATTACCACAATCAGAATGGAAACCAATAATTTTTATGAAAAATAAATTACACCCTATCAGAGCACTGGCTTTGTTGATCCTTGTACTAGGTTCATCAATGCCTATACGCGGTCAAGATAATGCGGAGCCGGACAAAATAGTGCTTGGCGCGAAGGCCGGTATTAATGACGGTCTTTTCAGAACCAACAATGGCTTCTCCCTGTGGGATAGGAATTCGAATACCTTTGGATACCAGGTAGGTGTGTATGGGATCTACCCGTTGAAGGACTTCTTGAAGGCCCGATTGGAGTTGCTGTATGTTAATCAGGGCGCGAAACTTGCTGATTATAATTATACAGGTACTGTTAAGAATGTGAATGCAAAGGCTCACATGAATATGCTTCATATTCCTTTGGTTGCCGAGCTTGGAATCCCCGATTTTACTGGATTAATAAAACCCAAACTGATAGTCGGAGGTTTTTACAGCTACACGTTTAAGGTCAATTCTACGTTTGAGCAGGACACGTATTTCGCAGATGGCAGCAATCGCACGGCTCATGGAAGGGAGGATATTTCCGGGCTCTTCAAGCACAATCAATATGGATTCATCATTGGTATCGGTGGCGAGATTTCGTTAGGTGGTAAGCCTTTACTTGTAGAGCTGCGGTATACCCATACACTCAACAATGTCGGAATTGATGGATTTGAATACAGTTACCTCGGATCCACAAAATACAATAAATATGGTACCGGTTTGTATCCTACATCATTGGGTTTAAACGTTTCGTATCCAATTTTCAACCTTAATTAATTCTTATGAAATTCAACATAAAATATGCTCTGTTCATTCCTTTTCTTGTGGTTTTCGGTTCCTTGCTTATGGAGTCATGCAAGAAGGATGAAATACTTTCTTATAATGCCGCCAAGAAACAAAAGCTTTCGTATTATGCCGACTCGGTCCGTATACATGACTCGCTGGTAAACGTTAACAATGGTGGTCTGATTGACTACAGCATTCAAATCATTTCAGGGGCCACCACCTCGCTTAATTCGGGTATTGGCGGACGGTCACAAACTTCGCAAAAGGTTGTTGCGAGAGCTGTCGTCACGATCACTCAATACGGCAAACGGGTAAAAGACAGTACCAATACTTCCGGTATGGTAGTGTTCAAAAACCTGATGAGGGGTGGAATTGGCGTGGCTATTCAAAAGACAGGATTTACAGAAGTGAGCTACGTGGCTGCTATTGATCCTAGCAATACTACATCAAATGGGACACGTCATACCATGGGGAATATTATTCCAATCTTTGAGACCACAGGTGCCAATACGGCTACAATAGTCGGACAAGCAACCGTTCAAACAGACTTGACGAACGCTACCCGTGAACAGGTTCCCGATGCATCCAATGTCACCGTGCAGGCAACGATCGATGTCAGGGACCCCCTATTCAACACTCAATTCCTTAATGGCAACAACATTCTCCCCACAGGCGCTGTCCCTCCCTACGGCTTTAAGGCAGATTATATGGCATCTATTCTGTCAGTAGCTTATAGTACCGGTGGCTCTTCCGCAAAAATAACGGGAGGTGCATATTCGCTTGTTGTGCCTGCGGCCGTTGATGGCCTTCCGATCAAGATTTCGTATTCTGACTTTGCAGGCACCCAAAAAGTGTTTGAAACTGGTTCGGGAAGTGGTGGCTCTTTCAACCAAATTGCTACCTATAGACAATTGTTTGGTGCTGGCATTACTTCCTCTGCTGTACCTTCTTCTGCTGGAGTAAATGTCACCTTTGCGGGTGGTGCCGGCGCGGCCGCGTCAGCGGTGATGAATACACCGCAAATCTTGGACAGGGTTACGATTACCAATGGTGGAACTGGATACACCAGTGCGCCTACAGTATCGTTTGCTGGTGGAGGTGGTTCAGGTGCTGCGGCAACAGCAACCATTACAAATGGTGTGGTGACTGCAGTTACTCTTACCAATGCAGGCACAGGTTATACTTCGAATCCAACAGTTTCTTTTGCAGGTGGTGGTGGAGCAGGTGCAATCGCCAACGCAACCCGGGTTGGAGCGACGGTATTGGGCGCCAGCATTACCAACGGTGGTACCCAGTATTATACCGGTGTACCCAATGTTCGTTTCTTAACTGCTGCAGGTGATGGTGGTCAAGGCGCTACCGGAACGGCTGTTGTTCTTAATGGAAAAGTTGTCGGAATTACCATTACCAATGTTGGTTCAGGTTATACCGCTATACCAACAATTGTTTTTGATGATCCGGCAGGTGCACAGGGATTTGCCAATATTGTAAACGGAATCATTGGAACAGTTACGATCGTCAATGGAGGATTTAATTACAACGCGCCCCCCCTGGTTACCATTTCGCCGACTGCGGGCGCTCCTGGTGGAGGTGCAACAGCAACCGCTACTGTTACAGGAGGGCAGGTCACTGGGGTCACGGTGACAGCTGCGGGAACAGGATATATTGGCGGCAATGTTCCTACAGCCTTAGAGGCCTTCAGTACTACCAATGGGAATACGGGCTCAGGATCACAAGCCGCAACAAAAGTATACACCACTACCGGGAAAACACTGGTCAATGATGTGTACTACGGTACAGGAGTCAAAATATCAAATTGATAAATCAGGTTTAGCTATAGGTTATGGGGACCCTGCGAAGGGTCCCTTTTTTTGACTTCATCATCAATGGTCTAACTGCTAAGGTTTCAACACTTGTAGGTGTTATTGGGAACATTTTGAATGTCTTAGGTTCGTTACCTGTCAATCTTCGAAATTTGACTTTCTTTTCTCCTGGATAGCCTTAAAGGCTTCAGTAAGATCATCGGAAAGCAGCATTGTCGAGTTCCAACGCGCTATGAAGTCAAGCCCCTCAGCCACTGAATGATCACGTGACTGCCTCAAAACTTGCTTCGTTCCGCGTATGGACAAGGGAGACTTGGAAGCGATTCCTGAGGCAATCTTCATTACTTCTTCCATCATCTTTTCTTTTGAATCAAATTGACGGTTGATAAGTCCAATGTCACATGCTTCAGTGGCCAAGACCGGTCTCCCTGTATATGCCATTTCAGCCACCACAGAAGGGCGCGCGAATTTTGGCAATCGTTGCAAAGTCCCCAGATCAGCAACCATTCCCATGTCAATTTCCTTGATGGTGAAGTATGCATCGTCACTGCAATAGCGAAGATCGCAGGCGGCAATGATGTCCACACCACCACCAATGCAGCCGTTGTGGATCGCAGCCAGCACGGGCTTCTGGCAAACTTCAATGGCATTCACACACTCCTGGAGGTGTCGAACGAGCGTGTAAAGTTCTTCACTGCGCTGGCCGCTGGGTACTCGCTCGAGGTCTTTGACGGACATGAGCAGTTCCAGGTCGATGCCTGCACAAAAGAGTTTGCCCTCTCCGGAAAGAATAATTACCCGAACTTCCTTTTGGGTGCTGAGTGTCTCAAATACAGCCTTTAATTCTTCCCAGGCAGCGAGGTGGAGCGCATTGGCCTTTTGCGGACGGTTAATCGAAACGTGAGCGATTTTTTCATTGATGGAAACTTGAAAATGGGAGTAGGTCATGGGGAAGAGGGTTGGAAATTGTTGGGCCAATGTATTTATTACCGGAAGCGAATGCAATGGCCAAATCCCCCAATTTATTCGTACCTTCACCTGTGCTGTCACCACCCATTATAAGCCTTATCGTAATCTTTTGCGTCTCCGCCTTCGGAGCGGCTCAAGGTCAATCTGAGCATGCAGCCAGTAAGACAACCCCTCTCGAAACACCCAAGGACGCTGTTGCATCAACCATTGGCGCTACTGATACAGACCATCCTGAAAAAACCTACTCCATCTCCATCGTCGTAACTAACATCCGGAATAAGAAAGGGGTTATTCGATTCAAATTCTACGACGATGCGACTGGTTTTCCCCATGACACTGGTTTTTTGAAAGTGGTGGTTCCGAAAACCGAAATGCGGGGTGACTCGTTGATATTGACGTACCATGGATTTAAGTCCCAGAACATGGGAATCGCGTTGCTCGATGATGAAAACAACAAC
>JAYVEZ010000206.1:0-5711 GCA_043773645.1 Cytophagales bacterium | reverse complement strand
CTGATCAACACGATGCCCGATGTATAATAAAAAAGTGTTGGCAATTCAAAGTAAAGCCAGTTTCCCTCCGCCTGCCTTACGATATAGGCAGAAGTGAGTGACGCAAAGAGCATCATGACCGTGGTCATGAACAACCACATGGCAAACTTTTTTGGATGCATCGATATCGGCTTCTGAGGCTCCTCGATAATCTTCATCTCACCTGTCAATGACTTTTCCATAAATATTTCAATAATTCATTTTACTACTCGATATCACAATTTGTCAACCAGAAACGCAATTTGTACAATGGGCAAATACAAGAATGAACCAAACATAATTCGCAACGCCGACTGTCTGCTGCCGGTCTTCATCAACGAAAGTGTCTGCGCGAAAAATGCCACCCCACATACCGTGGCCACAATGGCTGAGTTGAGGCCAGTCATTCCGAAGGTGGCAGGCAATAAACCCAACGGAATCAGAAACATTGTATAAATCATTATTTGGATGGCTGTATTGAGGTCTTTGCCGCCACCGGAAGGAAGCAATTTGAATCCTGCCTTTTTATAGTCATCATCGGCCACCCATGCAATCGCCCAGAAGTGTGGGAATTGCCATATAAATTGTATTCCAAATATGATCATCGCCTCATGGGTAACGGCACCCGTGGCGGCAATCCATCCCAGCAAAGGAGGCAATGCGCCCGGAAAGGCACCAACAAACACTGCAATGGGGCCTACCCTTTTGAGCGGCGTGTATACAAAACAGTAAAGCACCATCGAAATTAAAGAGAGCACCACCGTCAGCGGATTGGTGAACTTCCAAAGAAGGAACAAACTTGTCATTGCACATAGGCCGGCGAAAATCAAAGCTTCTGAAACACTTAGGCGGTGTGTAGGCAATGGGCGCCCCTTTGTTCGCTCCATGAGGGCATCCAGGTCCTTTTCAATAACCTGATTGATGGTCACAGAGGCTCCAGAGAGCAGAAAGCCTGATAATGTAAGGACCGTAAGAATAACCCAGTCAACTGAGCCCCGGGTGGCAAGTCCATAACCAAAAGCACAGGAAAATGCAACCAGCATCGACAGCCGGGGCTTCAGAAGCTGAACATAAGCCCTCGTCTTAATTGACCATGTTAACGCCGCTACATTATGTTCCTGACTTGTGATCATATTACTCTTTTAACAACTATAAGGGCCGAGTGTTTGTCTTCAAGTAGGTCTGAAAGAACCACCCAAACGTCACGACGGCTAGCAACAAATGAACCGGTTGCAGGAACGACGGGACCGCAAAATATGCCATGGCCGCTCCTGTCAACAAGGACGACAAAATTAGCAGGAATGGGACAATGGTTAAAGAACTATCTGTGCTCGTTTTTCTCAATTTGAGCCATAGCCCAACCTGGATTGCAAGCACCACCCAGGAAAACGCTCGGTGAACAATAAAATCAAGGCCGGCATTGGGTATCCATTCCTGCCGGCTTAGCGTTGTCGCCAGGCGGTCGAGGGATGCTCTTACTTGGGTACCCAGGAAAATCTGAACCAACAAGGCCATCATGCCGACCACCAGCCAAATTGCAATACCATGAACTCTCCCAGAAGATTGGTCGCTGGAGCGTACGAGTAACCATATCAACACAGCTACAATCAAGAGCGCCAAGAACATATGAATGGTGACCGTCCAGGTGGTCAGGTTGGTAGAGACAACGATCGATCCAAACCACCCCTGCAGAATGACCAATATCAAGGTTGCCAAAGATCCCCTGAAGAGTTGGGGAGAAAGCTTTCGAATTCGCCAGGAAGCCAGAAACAACGCAATGATCATCAGACCGATCACGACACCCACCAGGCGATTGGCATATTCAACCCAAGTCTTGGATGCGTTGAAATCCGCTTCCAGCAACACAGTTTTGTCGTTCAGTATCTTGGCGGCGGAATCCTGAAGGCCAATCCATTCCAGATAGCGGGCAAATTTTTGATTCTTTTTGTCTCGGTAGGCAGCGTACTGCTCTTTGTAGTTCTCAGGAAGCTGGCGGACAGAAGTTGGGGGAACCCATGCACCGAAACACTTAGGCCAGTCAGGGCAACCCATCCCCGAGCCGGTGCTTCTGACAATGCCTCCGACCAATACCAAAAAATAAACAGCGACCAGGGTCGATAAGCAAAGCTTATGAAACTGCCTGGTCGCCGTTGAGTTCAATTAATTCTTGCCTCTCAGTGCTTTTTTCCGTCTACAACAATGGCTCCTGAATTACCCATCTCAAGTTTAATCAGGTCATTTTCATGCGGCAAATTTGATTCAGGGGTCTCCGAATATGGAATTGTTTGCGGGATGTAATCTTCCTTTGCACCTGGCTTGCTATAATCATAAGACCAGCGGTATACCGTTGGAATCTCTCCCACCCAGTTGCCATGTCCTGGATGACGTGGTGTCGTCCACTCAATCGTGTTGGAATCCCATGGATTGGCCGATGCCAGTTTACCACGGAAGATGCTGTAGAAGAAGTTAAACAAGAAGATAAACTGCGCTGACAAGGTGATGATGGCTGCCACGCTGACAAGCATATTCAGGTCTGCAAATGAGCTGAAAGTTTCAAAGTTAGTCCATGAATAGTATCGGCGGGGGAATCCTGCAATACCAATGTAATGCATCGGGAAGAACACCAGATACACTCCGACAAACGTGAGCCAGAAGTGAATTGAACCGAGACGCTCATTCATCATGCGGCCAAACATTTTGGGAAACCAATGATAAATACCGGCAATCATGCCAAAGAACGACGCGCTGCCCATGACGAGGTGAAAGTGGGCCACGACGAAGTAGGTGTCGTGCAATTGAATGTCTACCGCTGAGTTGCCCAGAAACAATCCTGTAACACCGCCCGTGAGGAAGAATGAAACAAGCCCGATGGAGAACATCATGGCTGCCGTAAATTTGATGTTGCCTTTCCACAGCGTGGTGACATAGTTGAAAATCTTAACCGCCGAAGGCACCGCGATGATCAGTGTGAGTAAAGTGAAGATGGAACCCAAAAATGGGTTCATGCCTGTTACAAACATATGATGTGCCCAAACAACGAATGAAAGGATGGTAATAAAAAGCATTGATCCCACCATGGCCTTATAGCCGAAAATAGGCTTGCGCGAATTGGTAGCAATAATCTCAGAAGTGATGCCCAGTGCAGGGAGTAAAACAATGTACACCTCCGGGTGACCGAGGAACCAGAACAAATGCTGGAACAGGATCGGGCTTCCTCCCACATGTGGCAAAGCCTCGCCGCCGATATAGATGTCAGACAAATAGAAGCTCGTTCCAAAACTGCGGTCGAAAATTAACAACAGTGCCGCACCAAAGAGCACGGGAAATGATAGCAAACCGATGATCGCAGTAAAGAAGAAGGCCCATATCGTCAACGGCATGCGGGTGAAAGACATCCCTTGCGTACGCATGTTGATAATGGTTGTGATGTAGTTAATTCCTCCCAAAAGGGTACTGACGATAAAGAGCGCCATGGAGACCAACCACAAAGTCATTCCCAATCCCGATCCCTGAACTGCCTGTGGCAATGCACTAAGTGGAGGGTATACCGTCCAACCTCCACCGGCAGGACCCGTGGAGATGAAGAGTGATGTAAACATCACAGCGCTGGACAAGAAGAAGAACCAATAGGATAACATGTTCATGAAGCCCGAAGCCATATCCCTGGCCCCTATCTGCAGAGGAATGAGGAAATTGCTAAAGGTACCGCTCAGTCCGGCGGTCAATACGAAGAATACCATGATGGTACCATGCATGGTCACCAGTGCCAGGTAAAATTCAGGGTCAATTTTCCCATCGGAGGTAAGCCATCCTCCCAGCAGGGGACGGAGCCACTCCAGCTTCGCATCGGGGAAACCGAGTTGCAGTCTGAAGATCACCGACAGGACACCACCTATCAGCGCCCATGCCATTCCTGTGATCAGGAACTGCTTCGCGATGACTTTATGGTCCTGACAGAATATGTAACTGGTCCAGAAATTACCATGATGCTCATGCTCGTCGTGATCATCGTGTTGGTGCACATCAGAATGTACGTGTATATCAACAGTTGCCATTGTAGTATTTGTCTTCTATTTGATAATTGAAACCGTCTTTAACTCTCCCTGGGTCTGTGCGCCATTGTCCGGCACCAGTCCTGATTTGATCATGGCAAATTCACGCAGGTTTTCCGGCACGAATTTGAGGTAGTCAGGATTTTGCTTTAACCAAGATTCCTGAGATGCCTTCCATTTGCTGTATGTTTCTTCATCGTCAACCACTACCGGGAAGCGCATGGAGAAGTGACCCTTTCCACAAATTTCTGTGCAGGCCATTTCATAATTGAAATTCGGATTGCCTGTTTTGTCACGCATTTCGGCTGTAGTCAGCGTGGGTTTGAATTTAAACTGTGTTTGCATTCCGGGAACGGCATCCATCTTCACGCGGAAGTGAGGAAGGAAAACGCTGTGCAAGACATCTTTTGCACGAATCTTCAACAGCACTTCCCTGCCCACCGGAAGGTGAAGGGTTTGTGACTTAAAGTCATCAAAAGAATTCTTGTCCGAAAGGTCCAAGCCGAATTCGTTTGATGTGTCGATAAGCCTGAAATCTATTTTACCCAGTTCTTCGTCCTTGTTGCCTGGATAGCGGGCCGTCCAAAAGAATTGTTGTGCCACCAGTTCAATGACCACGGCATCTTTGGAGGCAGGCCCTGTGATGTCATTCCAGACGCGAAGACCCCTGAAGATCAGCAACGCCATGACCACCGCAGGAACCAGTGTCCACAATATTTCAAGTTTGTGGTTATCGGAGAAAAAAGCTGCCTTACGGCCTTCCTCATACTGATACTTATAGGTAAACCAGAACATAACAACAAAAATGATCGCAAATGCTGCGACGCAAATTGCCATCGTGATCCAGAATAAATGGTCGGTGAGCTGTCCATGCTCGGAAGCTACCGGCAAGGTGTATTTATCGAAGTGAGCAAATGAATACCAGAAAAATGATGTCAAACCCACAATCATGAAGACCATGAAAAGGAATGCGTTGATTTTGTTTCCGGAGCCAACTTTTCCCTTCTCTCCTTTCACCAACCCCACGAGGTTGCCAATCCGGAAGATCATGTACAGGATCACCAGGACCAGCACGACTCCCAAACCAATAATTAAGTTCATCATATTCTCTGTCGTTAACTTTCTTTCTTAATACTAGATGTGGTGACCTAAACTTTCCTGCATCATTGGGTCATGTTTTGGAATGAGGGGGAACTTTGACAGGCTGCTGAGGGTCACCAGCAGGAATGCTGCCAGGAACATCAGGGCCATACCAATTTCAAGCAGTCCCACGCCTCCATCACCCTTCATGACACCCGGTGTGACCATATTGAAATAGTCAAACCAGTGACCAACAATAACAATCGGACATACAACTTTTAACATGGATATCTGGCGTTTTGCATCCCTTGTCATCAATAACAAAAAGGGCAGTACAAAGTTTAAGATCAGGTTTGCAAAAAATATCCAGGAATAGGGAGCTACCGTTCTTCTCTGAATAAAATATACAGTCTCTTCCGGGATATTGGCGTAGAAGATCAGCATAAACTGGCTAAACCAGATGTAAGTCCAGAAAATACTGAATCCAAAAATGAATTTACCAAGGTCATGCAGGTGATTCGAATTCACAACCTTCAAATACCCTGCTTCCTTGAGGGAGGC
>JAYVEZ010000205.1:0-4082 GCA_043773645.1 Cytophagales bacterium | reverse complement strand
ATTGCTCAACGGGCACTACGGCGTGAATATCCGGAGCCGTATTATTGGGGAGCGTTTGTGTTGATCGGGAAGTGAGTTTATCTGGTGATTTAGTGATCTGGTGATTTGGCAACCACCTCGTGAAACCATCTTACCGGACAAGCCGTCCCGGCACGATCCGGTAGCCCCTTCCCTTACTACAGGACGAAACGGATAGAAAGGGACGAACCAATTCGTTCATTCGTAGATGACGGATGATTTGAAAATGAGCGAAGTTAATTCGCCGATGAGACTAAGCGGCAATTTATCTGCGGTAATTCCATCTAACAAGTATTTCAATGCTGAATTTGAGCAAAAAGTACACTTAACCGCAAAGCTCGCAAAGGCAATTACCCAAAGGACGCAAAGAATCTAAAATTGAACTATTGTACTTTGCGTCTTCCCTTTGTGGCCTCTGCGGTGGAAAGGCCACATCCCATATTGAAAGACATGACCAATGTTTAGTCAGCATGCTTTACTATGAATTTGTATTAGAATTTGCGGGAAAGAATTTGAAAATGATAAGGAATTACTCAGCAAATTCGAGACGTGTCTTTGTGCTTTCGTCTTGGGCTTTGTGACCCCTTCCCGAGAATTATGTGTCATTTTTATAAACTTGAAAAAAGTAGGACTATGCGTTAAATGTCAAATGCAGTGAGTCAACATTTAGCACTTAACAATTCGCATCTAAATTCGTTTATTGACTACTCTTATAATACACACACGCCTTCTTCATCACACATTCCGGGCATTTGGGATTGGTGGGGCGGCATATTTCTCTGCCCAGGAAGGAGATGGCCATCCCTACCTCACCCCAGTCTTTGGCCGTAATTACTTCCATCATTTGCTTTTCCAATTTCTTGGGATCCGTTCCTTCGGCGAGACCCAGCCTCGGGGCTACCCTGACCACGTGAAGATCAACAATGATTCCCTCTGCCTTGATGCCCGATTCACGCATGATCACGTTGGCGGATTTTCTGCCGATGCCAGGCAATGAAGTCAACTCCTCCAGGGTGGTGGGAATCTTCTTGTCCTCTTTTATGGTGGAAGCTAATTCCAGCAGCCACTTCGTTTTATTCCTGAAGTTCCGAACCTTACTGATGAATGGATAAATCGCTTCTGCATTTGATTTTGCCAGTGCTTTGGTGTCTGGAAAGGCCTTGAAAAATTCAGGCCCGATTTTATTGATGTGCCGGTCAGAGTCCTGGGCAGAAAGCACCACCATGACGATCAACTCATAGTTTGAATGATAATCCAGCGGATGTTTTTTTCCTTTGTACTTCTTGATTAAGGGCTGTATTTCTTTCTGCCAATTCGTAGCGGCCATATGGGTTAGGTTGACAGGATAAAAATAATGAAAACGAACAGCATTCTTTGGACAGTAGGTCTGATTAGGTAGCTAGCCATCATGAAATTGACAACCATGAGATACGCTTGCTGCCCTAACAAACTATTAGCCTGGCAAACTAACAATAAACTCAGTTCCTCCACCTTCCCTTGTTTCCACCCTCAATTCTCCACCATGTACCTTGGTAACAATGTCATAACTCAGCGACAATCCGAGCCCAGTCCCCTGTCCGGTGGGTTTGGTAGTAAAAAAAGGTTGAAATATTTTTCCGATGATTTTTTGCGGAATACCGTTCCCATTATCCTCTATGCGGATCTCTATTGCATTGCCATTTCTTTTTGTGCGCACGCAAACCAAAGGTTCATATTTACCCTCACCAGCCAATTTCATTTCTGTCCGCTGCCTCTCTGATACAGCATAAAATGCGTTCGTGAGCAGGTTAAGAATGACTCTTCCAATGTCCTGCCGGATGATGTTCATGCTACCCAGGCCATCGTCGAAATGGGTTTCATAGGACGCATGAAAAGTGTGGTCCTTTGCACGCAGTCCATGGTAGGCAAGTCTCAAATATTCATCGGCGAGCGCATTGATATCGGTGGCTTCTTTAAGTCCCGAGGTACTGCGGCTGTGCTGAAGCATACCTTTTATAATGCCATCGGCCCGTTTGCCATGGTGAAGAATTTTTTTTAGGTTTTCAACAACACTGTCAGCAAGCTCATCTGCTTCTAACTTCTGCCCTGAAGCCAAATGCACCTTCATTTCGGCCAGCAACTCCCTGCTTACCTCTGAAAAATTATTGACAAAATTCAGCGGGTTCTGAATCTCATGGGCAATACCCGCTGTGAGCTCGCCCAGGGACGCCATCTTCTCTGCATGCACAAGTTGATCTTGTGTCAGCTTCAGATCGGCGAGGGTCTTCTCAACTTGCTCTTTCGCCATCTCCAGTTGATTGAAATCTTCGTAGCGGGCATAGGCTGTTGAAAATGCTTCTGCCACTGATTGCAGGAGATCGATAGCATCTTCATCCAGTGGTGAATCGTTGCCGACATACAGCATGCCCTGCCTGAAAGGAATAAGGTTTAGGTGAAGGCTGGCAGGAGGCTGTTCGGCCACGTGCTGAAGTTCTGCATACCGGTCATCCAGCTTGGTGACATAATCCCAGAACTTTGAAAAGGCTTCAGCGTCCCAATGCTCAGTGTATATCTCATTGTTGCGCCAATGTTCAACACCGGAAAGGATGAGGGCGAAAGGGATGTCGTAAGGCAGGTGGTAGACGGCAATTGCTTTACCATCGGGTGTGGAGAGAAAAGTGTGGACAAGGCGATTTTTTTCATCCATGATGAATACACCGCAACGGATAAATGGAATGCCCAGGATCATCAGTTCATTCCAGATCAACGGGGTAATTCTTTCGAGGTCATCCCGGTTTCTCATGGACGCAATCTCCGCGCGGATCCGGTTAAGCGATGCCTGTCTGGAGGCATTCCGGGTGTTGGCTTCGGATATCAGTAAATCATGGAACCGTGTATAGATCAATCCAAAGACGTGGGCGAATCGAGTAAGAATATTGCACTCTTCTTCGAGCAGTGACTGATAGGCTGTGACCGTAAGCATCCCTGCCGGGAAAAAGAAAGAGTAGTAGTATTCCTTCCCGGAGAGAGATGGATTATCCGATGGCTGAAAAGTGGAGAGGGCTTCATGATAGTCCCTCACTTCGTCTCCGGTGAGTACCGTGAGTGAATAGGGTCTGTGCTCCTTCCTGGCAGCGATGGTATTTTCCAGGACCGGGTGAA
The DNA here is from genome assembly GCA_043773645.1 of Cytophagales bacterium. Classification (GTDB taxonomy): domain Bacteria; phylum Bacteroidota; class Bacteroidia; order Cytophagales; family Cyclobacteriaceae; genus ELB16-189. Next base: position 923 of record JAYVEZ010000205.1, on the reverse strand, counting down.
TGTGAAGGTTTACATAATCCAGCATCTTGATTTCCTCATGCTGGCCTGAGAAAGTGGTCCAAAGTTCAACCGCACCATTGGGATCATCAAAAATCCCAACACCCGCCCGAATGATATTGATCTTCAGATGTTTTAACTGCTGAAACAGGACTGCGGAAGTGTCCGATAACTGGGCACTGACGGTCATGGACATGGTCCTGACCCGTACTTTTTCAAGCGCTGCCTCTATCTCCAATTCACGCTCCAGCGCTGCAATCTTTGATTTCAACCCGGACTCAACCTGACTTTCCATGAAACAAATCTAATGATTTGGTCATCGGAAAATACAGTGGCGCACGGGCATCATCTTTCAGCAACAGAGTCAGTGCTATTCTGCAGTGAGGGGCTCAATAATGGCGGATACTTTCGTAATGCTGTTGGCGGGAAAACCACCGAGGCGGGCATGTTCCCGAATCAGTTCTTCGCTGGGAGCGATGTAGATGCAATAAATCTTATCGCCTGCTACATAGCTGTGAACCCATTGAATATCTGTCCCCAAGGTGCAAAGCACTTCACGCGATTTCTGTGAAATGGCCCTGAGCTTGTCTGAGCTGAATTTTCCCGCGTCCGGAATCTGGCGTTCGATTATGAATTTTGGCATATGCTTATATATATATAATGAGTGAAATGATACTACCTCTTCAGGAATGAGACAATTTTATGGTATTGGCTGTTGTAAGTGTCTGGTAAACAACACAGTATCTTTCAGTCAGTTTCAACAAGGTTGCTATTTTATCTGCAGGTTCCAAGGTCTTTAGCCTGAAGTTAAGCCTGATCTCCTTAAATCCAACCGGCGCATTCCTGTCGACCGACAATGTTCCCCTGAAATCAAGGTCCCCTTCCACTTCCACGGAAGCTTCCTCAAAGACAAAACCAATGGAGGT
>JAYVEZ010000204.1:0-2210 GCA_043773645.1 Cytophagales bacterium | reverse complement strand
TGGTCTATTCTGCTTTCTTATTTTTTGTGCTGCTCTGGCGATTGATGTTCTACTATTTCCTGCAAATATACAGGGCACGAGGGTACAATTTTCGCTCGGTTATTGTCATTGGTTACGGAGGTATTTCCCGGCAGATGGAATATTTTTTTAAGATGCACCCAGAACATGGTTATCGGTTCATGGGCTTTTTTGACGATACATATAAGAATCCAAGAATTTTAGGAACCGTTGATGACCTTGAATCGTACCTCCAATCCAATCCAACCGATGAAATATACTGTTGCCTTCCGTACATAAAGTACAAGGCCATTAAGAAGATCATTGACTTGGGCGAAGAGCGGTTCATGAAGGTGAAGTTGATCGCAGACTATCGGGCATTTTCTTTTAAAGGCCTGGAACTTGAACGCTATGACCACATTCCCGTCCTGAATGTTACATCCATGCCCTTGGATGACCGGAGAAACCAAGTGATGAAGAGAACATTTGACCTTATCTTCTCTTTATTCATTTCGATAACGCTCTTTTCCTGGCTTTTTCCAATTATCGCAGCTGCGATCAAATTGGATTCACGGGGCCCCGTTTTCTTTCGACAGCGGAGAACGGGACAGAACAACAATGAATTTTTGTGCCTCAAATTCAGGACCATGCATGTCAATGATCAATCAGACCACCAGCAGGCTTCCCGGAATGATTCACGCATCACCCGTGTCGGTTCTTTTTTGAGAAAAACAAGCCTGGATGAATTGCCTCAATTCTTAAATGTTTTGGGTGGTGAAATGTCAGTTGTCGGACCGAGGCCTCACATGCTGAAGCATACGGAAGAATATTCAAAAGTCATAGGCAAGTTTATGGCGCGGCACTTTGTAAAGCCGGGTGTTACCGGCCTGGCCCAAAGCAAGGGCTTCCGGGGTGAAACCAGGAATATCATAGACATGAAAAACCGTGTTAAGCTGGATCGCTTCTATATTGAAAACTGGTCATTCTTATTGGACATAAAAATCATTGTTCAAACCGTGTTTGAGCTCTTGCGTGGCAGCGAAAAAGCATATTGATCTTTTATGATTTCGCTGACGCGCCTGGCTATTTTTTCATTTACTTCTTTTCTCATTTCTTTTCTCTTGTTCCCAGTGATCATTAAAATATTCAAACAATTGAAATGGTTTGATACCCCCGGAACACACAAGATTCATTCGGAGTTTGTCCCCTCCATGGGTGGCGTTTCTATTTTAATCGGCGCTTCACTTGCATTGTTAATGGCCTTGCCCCTGCAGCAATGGATTAACATGAAATATTTTTTTATCTCGGTCGCGTTGATGTTTCTGATCGGGCTTCGGGATGATGTGCTGGCACTAAGTCCCCGGCAAAAATTATTCAGCCAATTCCTGCCGGTGTTTGTGCTGATTTTTCTGGACAACGTCACCTTGGTTTCCTTCTATGGGTTGATCAAGATCACCGATTTTTCACTGCCCTTATCTTACTTTCTCAGCTTGTTCACGGTCATCATCATCACCAATGCGTATAATTTGATTGATGGAATTGATGGTCTGGCGGGTACCGTTGGTATGTTGGCGTCCCTTTTTTTTGGCGGATGGTTTTACATGGCCGATCAACCTTATTTGAGCCTCATCGCGTTGTGTTTTTGTGGGGCATTGGCTGCGTTCCTGCTCTTCAATTGGCAGCCCTCAAGCATCTTTATGGGCGACACAGGCGCACTGACAGTGGGGCTAATTTTGTCCTTTTTTGCAATTCGGTTCATCAATATCAATTATGAATTGCCATTTGACCACCTGGCAAAATTCAATGCCTCTATCTCCACCGCAATGTGCGTGTTAATTGTTCCCATTTTTGATACCCTGCGCGTTATTTTGCTGCGGCTTCGCAACATGCAGTCACCCTTTCATGCTGACCACAACCACTTGCACCACAAACTCCTGGCCATGGGCCTTTCACATGCCGGTGCCGTAAAATGGTTGACCGGAATGAATGTGCTATTTGTGGCAGTTGCTTTGCTGTTAAAATCCCAATCCGATCTCGTGCTGTTGCCCATTATCATTGTTACCTGTCTGCTGATTAGCTTTGTCTTGAAATGGAAGGAGCCATCATCACCCAATTTCATTCGAAATGCTTGATCAAGTAGAAGCTTTAAAGAAAGAAATCCTCGCCCTTGAACCCGAAACCTCGGAGGCAGTGGAAGCGTTCAGGATTACCTA
>JAYVEZ010000203.1:0-2223 GCA_043773645.1 Cytophagales bacterium | reverse complement strand
ATGATGCGGCCACTGAAAATGCCACATAGCTGATGCTGCGGGTGTTTTCAACTTTGTACTTCTCCTTGCTCTTGTTGTAATATGCTGTCAATTCGGCATCATTCACTTTTACTACAGAATCACTCACCGCGTAAAAGGGTACATAAAGGTATTTTACTTCGGCAACGTCATTTTGGTTGTGATAATCATTTTCAGCCTCTGCTTCGGTGACATAGCTTGACTTGATGATGAGGTTTTCATACTTGATTCGTTCACGGGCAGGGCCGAGGTCATTCTTAAACATGTCCCAGCGAATCCGTTGTTCTGAGGTGGCGGGCAGGCGGTCAATTTCCTGGAGGTATTGGATGAGGCGGTTTCGGTCAAATCGTCCCGCAGAATCCCTGAAGGCAGACTTTACACTTTCATCTACATTCTTTCCCTGAACCATATCCCAGATTTCATCACCGCTCACTTTTATGCCCACTTTTTCATATTGCGGCTGGATGGCATTGCGGGCAATTAACATTTCCCACGCCTGGCTTTGAAGGGTAGGTCTTTCCCGTTCGCCCGGTTGCCGGCCAAAATTCAATATGTAGTTATTTTCACGCTCCTGGATGGCAGAATTATATTCGTCCAGCGATACAGAGTGCCCTGCAATTTCACCCACCTCACGGTCATTTCCACCAAAGACGGACCTGGGGCCGCTTCCAAAAAGGTCGCTTCCTACAATGAAAGCGCCCATGGATAATGCAATGGCCCCCACGACCCACTTCGTCATTTTTGTTCTCAACGTGCTTATTAATGCCATACAAGTGAATAATTTAGAATATACAGGTTATCTCCGGCCAGTTCTTGGCAAAAGAGCCGCAAATTTAAACCGTTTGCTGTATTCAGCAAAGTGTCGTTAAAAGTATTCGGGAAGGGGAAAACGGATTGATAATCAGCGATTTCTATTCCTCGTTACCATCTTTTTCCACGGCCACTTTGACCGTGTCAATTCCATTGCCTTTCATGGATTGAATGGTAAAAGTGAAGGGGGGTACCAGGATGGTTTCTCCCTTCTGAGGAAAGTCTTCGGTATAGAAAAGAATCAAGCCCCCAAGGGTTTCATAATCTCCAAAAGGGAGTCGCCAATGATATTTTTCATTCAGGTAGTCCACTTCGAGGCGGGCGCTGAACAGGTAGGTTTGGTCATCCAACTTTTGCTCAACCAGGTTATCAGCATCGTGCTCGTCTTCAATGTCTCCAAAGATTTCTTCTATCACGTCTTCCATGCTGACGAGCCCGGCCGTACCGCCAAACTCGTCCACCACAATTGCGAGGCTTCGCTGTTCCCGGATCAGTTGCACCATCATGTCGTTGGCCATCGTGGTTTCCGTCACAATGCTGATGGGCGTCAGAATTTCTTCAATGGTGGCTGGACTTTTGAAGAGGGCGGCAGAATGACAATACCCGATGACATCATCAATGGTTTCGCGGTACACCACGATTTTAGAGTGGCCGCTCTCGACAAAGGAGGCTTTCAGTTTTTCCATTCCATCTTCGAGTGCGATGGCCGTAATTTCGGTGCGGGGTACCATGCACTCACGTACCCTGACGGTCTTGAATTCAAGTGCATTGTGAAGGATCTTCTTGTCCAGCTCAAGTTCCTCGTCTTCATGACTGATCATGTGCATGTTTCTTAAATAGTGGTTTAAATCGGTCAGTCCGAAAACCGGCTGTTCCTCTGAATATTCTAATCGGAGAACATACGTGATGACCAGTTTGGAAAGAGTCACAATGGTGAAGGTGATGGGGGCGAGGAGGGTGTACATCACCACAAATGGCAATGCCAGGGTCGACAATACCAGGTTGGGGTTGATCATGAAGAGGCTCTTGGGGAGAAACTCGGCCGTAAACAATATCAACAAAGTGGACAAGGTAGTTTGAATGAGCAGGATGGAAGGCTCGTTGTTGAGAGACGCAGGCAGATTTTCGGCAAGGATCGGCGCAAACAGGAGTGCCATATTATTGCCAAATATTACCAGGGCGAGGGTATTCCCGATGAGTGTTGTACCGATGAACCGCGACGGGTTCTGCATAAAGAAGGCCATGATCTTACCTGACCAGGCTCCCTGTTTTCCCTGGAGCTCCAGCTGCAGGCGGTTGGCGGAAAGAAAGGCGATCTCAATTCCCGAAAAGAAGAAAGAAAAAACCAACGATGTAATTATCCAGGGGTACAGTGATTCCATCAAGCCTTGGATA
>JAYVEZ010000202.1:0-2146 GCA_043773645.1 Cytophagales bacterium | reverse complement strand
AGAAAATTCGATGTCGTTTTAGCGACATTATTTACTCATCATTTTTCAGATCATGAACTCGTCGAGATGCTGAAGGCCCTTAAACATCAGGCACAGATCGGCATAGTGATCAATGATATTCACCGGCATTGGTTTGCCTTTCATTCCATCCGACTCCTTACTCTTTTGTTCTCAAAATCCGCCATGGTAAAGTTTGATGCGCCTTTATCTGTTTTGAGGGCTTTCCAACGCAATGAATTAGAAACGCTTTTGGCAAATGCAGGAATCAACCAATACACGCTTCGTTGGAAATGGGCTTTCCGATGGCAATTGATAATACCCATCTCCTTTCCACCCGTTGAGTGATGAAGTCAGTTTGGCACAATTTTTACTATTTACCCTGATCTCAAGTTTTATCGACTAATTTCAACACCATGAATACGAAACTCATTTGCTTTATCGCATTGGCCATATTAAGTGCCTGTGCAGCTGGCCCTTTTGGTTCAAAAGTGAAAGAGCCCTTCCAGGGTTCATCCTATCAATCCAACAACCGGTTTTTCCGGGGCACGGGCAAGGGGGAAAGTTCTTCCGACAACATCGCCCGCAGCAAAGCTGACCTGGAAGCCAAGACCCAGCTTGCTGGCCAGGTCAATACCACCATCAAACAAGTATCCGATCAATATCTGGGTCAGGCTCAGAATGAGCGTGCCGCCGACGTGGCCGATAAATTCCAAAGTCTGGTGAGGGAAGTAATGAACACCCGCATCGCAAACCTTCGCAAAATTGGAGAGGAGAAATATTTCAACAAGGCAGAAAACAAATACACCGTTTATATCGCTTATGAAATTAATAAAACCGATATGTTTAACTTCCTGAAGAAACAGGCGCTCGTCAATAAAACGATTGATGAGCGTCAGCAAGAAGTTATCCAGAAAGTTTTGGATGAAGAACTAAAGAAAACGGGGCCCGCAGAAAAAAATAAATAACGGCGAATCATTTGTCGCCTTTTTAGCGTTGCCCCTCCACCATCCGTTCAGCGGTCTCGGCAATCTTCAATTGCTCGATAAAATCATCGATTTCGCCATTCATAATGGCCGGAAGGTTGTGCTGCGTGTATCCAATACGGTGATCGGTCACGCGACTTTGTGGATAGTTGTAGGTCCTGATTTTTTCAGATCTGTCGCCACTTCGCACCTGGGATTTGCGGGAGGCACCCACTTCTGCGTTCTGCTTTTCGACGGCCCTTTCATATAGCTTGGTGCGCAACATTTGCAAAGCACGCTCCCGGTTTGCGTGTTGCGAACGCTCGACCTGGCAAGTGATAACGATACCCGTTGGCTTGTGGGTAAGCTGAACCTTGGTTTCCACTTTGTTTACGTTCTGCCCACCCGCCCCGCTACTACGCGCTGTTTGAAACTCGAGATCGGCCGGATTGATGGTCACATCAACTTCATCTGCCTCGGGCAAGACGACCACGGAGGCCGCCGAAGTGTGTACACGCCCTTGCTGCTCGGTTTCCGGCACGCGCTGCACTCGGTGTACCCCCGATTCATATTTAAATATCCCGTAGGCTCCTTCGCCCTCGATACTGCTTATCACTTCCTTATAGCCGCCTGCCGTGCCTTCCGTTACGTCCACTACCGACATCTTCAGGCCTTTGCGTTCACAAAAACGTTGGTACATCCTCCACAGGTCCCCGGCAAAAATAGCGGCCTCATCGCCTCCGGTACCCGCACGAATTTCGAGGATACAGTTCTTGTAATCATTCGGGTCTTTGGGCATCAAAAGCTCCTTGATTTCAGAATCCAGACGATCGCGCTTGGGCGCGAGCTCCTCCAATTCCATTTTTGCCAACTCCCGTAATTCAGCATCTTTCTCCTTTTCCAGCACCTCACGGGCATGCTGTAGATCGTTTAATACCGCAGAATAAGCGTCAAATTTTTTCACCACTTTCTCCAGGTCACGGTATTCCTTGCTCATCTGAGCAAATTTTTTCATGTCGTTCATCACTGCCGGCTGTGACAAGAGTTGGCCAACTTCTTCGAATCGCAGCTTGATTTCTTCCAGTTTCCTTATCATACCTTAACAAAGGTTGCAAAGTTAATAAAACCTGAGTCACTCCAGCCCGTTTCATCGGGCAGCGCAGGTGCGTCAGCGGGTCAATCCT
>JAYVEZ010000201.1:0-7176 GCA_043773645.1 Cytophagales bacterium | reverse complement strand
CCCGAAGACAAGAAAGATCCCTCCTATTTTGAGTTGAGCCTTGAAGTAAACGAGCTCACCCAAATGACCTTCCTGAAGATCTACGATTACTCCGACTTTGATGACATGGCGGAGCTTCAGGATCTCTGGGATGGCCTGCTGGAAAACCTGAAGAAGGTTGTAGGCGGCTGATTTGCCTGCCCTAGATATTAAACCAGTACGTCAACTTCACCACCAACGCCCTGTTCTTCGGGGAAAAATTCTGCGTGGGCTGATCAAAGGAATAGAAATAGTTGTCGGTATAGACAATGAACAAGTCTGAGACCGGCTTGAACCGCCACTGAAAGCGTGAATTGATGCTCATATTTTGATACTGGCTGTTGTATTGCACCAGGGTCGTGAAAAAGACTGATCGGGTCAGCGTAAAATCAACCCTCGGCCCAATCAGATAAATGTCGGCACTCTTGTAGGGTTCTGGTAACGTGATGCGATTGAAGTTGGCATCCAGCGAAAATACACCATACGGCTGCCACCGGTAGTTGAGGCTCGCCTGCACGTTCGTCCGTGTCCCGTTGTAATACTGACCATACAGGCCTCCCACAGCATAGGTGAAAAATTTCTTTGGGTCGGACTGAAAGTTCAGGGAACCATTGGTATAGTTATACCGGGTAAGTGAGGGAAGTTTAATGACATTCTCATCAGAAGGAGAATTGGTCGGGTCAAAATTAAAAAACAAAAAAGTATAAGTGCTCTGTAACTGAAGATTCAGAATGGCCTGGCTCTGAAAATTTATCTGATACGATGGCGTGAACTGTGTATCGGTATGACCATACACATCATCCAGGATATAGTAGCTGTCGAAGGCTGGCCCGTGGCTGTTGACAATGGACGAGGATGGATACCAAAAGTATTGGGCAGAAGGAGAAATCCGCCTATATCCCTTCCGGGGAACATAGCCTACTGCAGGATCATAGTTCTTACCGATGATCTGCTCATAAAGATTAAAGCTTAGCGTTTGGGTGTTGTAGTTCAGGCTGTAGCCCTGCGCAAATTGATCGCCTGGATTTTCGGAAGTAAATAGCTTATGATAAAATAAATTGCCTGTCCATCGGTTGTTGTGAAAGCTGTAGTTGTAATCCAGTCCCACCAACCGGTTGTAGTGATAGCCCGCCAGTTTAAATTTTCCTGAGTCCGATGTAAACTCCTGACGGTTGACAAAAATAGCGCGGATGTTTGAATTGGTACCCAGCCGCCGCTGCCCGGTGGCCACGGTATAATTGTAAGAAGGTACACTGGACTCCGGGATGGCTCCGGTTTGCATGTTGAGAAATCCGATCCGGTAGTACTTGTTCAAATTGCCACTCAGACGGGCGCCAAACAATATTTTGTTCTGCACATTGATACCGGTATTGGGATCGCGCACCACCCCAATCCGTCGCGAAAAAAATGGACGCGCATTGGGATGACCAAAAGATGAAAAGAGGTCGGCGTTTTCCAGGAAGAATTGCCTTTTTTCGGGATAGAATATTTCAAACCGATCGAGGTTGGTAACTTGCCGGTCTACTTCAACTTGAGAGAAATCCGGGTTGGCGGTAAGGTCGAGGTTTAAAGATGACGTCACAGCCACTTTTACATCACCACCCATGGTCGCTCCAGAACTGGTTGGCTTGTCCGTAAGAAAATTCCTGGAGGTATTGGCTGCAATGTAAGGTATGATGGAGACGTTGGGGCCCGGATGCTTCAACGGCTCGTCCCACAACATCTCCCCCGTGGAGTTCAAATTTCCAGGCTCAAAAAATCGGGGTGTTCTTGGCCAAATGGCTCGCTCATTTGCTTTGCTGTCCTGCCGGTAAAGCTTCACATTCCATCGCGATGAACCCGCCTTGAACCGGATGGTGGTAAACGGGATCGCCATTTCAGCTACATAATAGCCATCATACACTTTGACTTGGCTGTACCATTTATTATCCCACGAAAGGTCCAGGTCTGTGGGTTGTAAGTATCCATTGGAGATCAACCCCTCCCGCTGCACACCGGCGGGACTAAGTCCAAAGAAAAAACCGTTGGTCACATCCTGAAAAGGATCGAGTATGACCGACACCCCATCCAACCCCGGACCGCGAAAATCCCGCCGCAGGGATGAGACGACATAGCCACCTTTTACATTGTCGTAAGCGATGGCGCTGAAATAAAGAAAATGATCGTCGTAAGTTGCCCTGAATTCAGTTCTGACCTTTGACCGGCTTGTATCATATGGGAATTGCTGGATAAGTTGGTCCACCACGGCAGCGCCGGTCCAGGATGCTTCATCCAACACTCCATCCAACTTGATGACATCCTTGGCACGCTGTATGGAGAAATGGGGACGCTCTTTGGGCGCAATAGCCTGAGCATTCATGTGAAACAGGATCCCACACAGTAAGAAAAGGCTCAACCAGGCTTCGCGCATCCTTTCAAAAGAATAAAATGCATGTCAATTCGCGAAATAAAATCGGATGAGCGGAAAAATAATGTCTTTTCGTAACGGACGATCCTTATTTTTGTCACCTATCATTCACTTATGTTACCTACCATAAATCCCATTGAGAGTCAGGCGTGGCCCAGGCTCACCGCTCACTTCCTTGAAATGCAGGCAGTGCACATGCGCCATCTCTTTGAATCTGATCCCAAGCGGTTTGAGTCCCTTCACTTGATGTTTGAAGACATGCTGGTGGATTATTCCAAGAATATTATTTCAGAAGAGACCGTCGCTTTGCTGATGGCCCTTGCCAGGGAATGTGAGCTGCCTGATGCTATCGACTCGATGTTAACCGGGCAAAGGATCAATCAAACAGAAGGTCGCCCCGTGCTGCACGTGGCGCTGAGAAACAGAACCAATCAACCGGTGTTGGTGAATGGGCTGGATGTGATGCCTGATGTCAACAAAGTCCTGGAGCAGGTTCATTCATTTTCTGAGCGCCTGCTTTCAGGTTCATGGAAGGGATACTCCGGGAAAGCAATCACCGATATAGTGAACATAGGTATTGGTGGATCGGACCTTGGCCCTTTGATGGTGACGGAAGCCCTCCGCCCCTATCACAAAAATATCAAACCTCACTTTGTTTCGAATGTGGACGGAACACACATGGCCGAAACGTTGAAGTTGGTGAATCCAGAAACCACGCTCTTCATCATCGCATCAAAGACATTTACAACCCAAGAGACCATGACCAATGCTGAATCAGCGAAGGAATGGTTCGTCAGCAATACTCAACAGCAAGGAGATGTGGCTAAACATTTTGTGGCGGTCTCCACCAACGAAACTGCGGTGAAAGCCTTTGGCATCGCACCCGAGAATATGTTTATTTTTTGGGATTGGGTTGGCGGTCGCTATTCGTTGTGGTCATCCATCGGACTTTCAATCGCCTGTACAATCGGATACGAAAATTTTATCCAATTATTGGAAGGTGCCCATGCCATGGACAATCACTTCAGGCACGAACCCTTCGAAAAGAATATTCCGGTGCTCCTGGCCATGATTGGAATATGGTACGGCAACTTCTTCGATGCGCAAAGTGAAGCCATACTTCCTTACGATCAATACCTTCATCGATTTGCTGCCTACTTCCAGCAAGGAAACATGGAGAGCAATGGGAAGTCAGTAGACCGGAATGGCCAAGCCGTATTGTACCAGACCGGGCCAGTGATTTGGGGAGAGCCAGGAACAAATGGTCAGCATGCCTTTTATCAATTGATTCATCAGGGGACAAAGGTTATCCCTTGTGACTTTATCGCACCGATCATCAGCCACAATCCGCTCAGCGATCATCATCCGAAACTTCTTTCAAACTTCTTTGCCCAGACCGAAGCTCTCATGATGGGTAAAACGGAGGAAGAAGTAACGGGCGAACTGAAGAAACAAGGGATGGCACAGGAGGAGATTAACTTTCACCTTCCCTACAGGGTATTTACAGGCAACAAGCCGAGCAATTCCATCCTGGTGAAGCTGGTGACGCCGCGCACCCTGGGCAGCCTGATCGCAATGTATGAGCACAAGATATTCGTCCAGGGAGTTATATGGAATGTATTCAGCTTTGACCAGTGGGGGGTGGAATTGGGCAAGGTGCTCGCCAAGAAAATTCTGCCAGAATTGACCTCTCCCGGGGAAATCCTAGCGCATGATTCGTCCACAAATGGCCTAATTAACTATTTCAAACGGTTGAAAAGTTAAGCCTTGATAAACCTCTATTCTATCCTAATTTTGACCTTCTTTATACCTTGGCAAATACAATAATTTCCAGAATAGGTGTCTTTACCTCCGGCGGCGATGCCCCAGGGATGAATGCTGCGATCCGTGCCGTGGTGCGCGGAAGTATATATTACCAAAAGGAAGTATTCGGCATCTTCAGGGGATATGAAGGAATGATCGATGGGGAGATCGTCAAATTGGGCGCACGCTCCGTGGGTAACATCATCCAACGTGGCGGCACCATTCTCAAGTCCGCACGCAGTGATAGCTTCAGAACCAAGGAAGGTCGCAAGAAGGCCATGGAAAATCTTTCCAAGCATGGAATTGATGCGTTGGTTGCTGTGGGTGGTGATGGCACATTTACCGGACTTCATGCATTTTATGAAGAGTATGGCGTGCCTTCAGTCTGTATCCCCGGTACAATTGACAATGACATTGCAGGCACTGACTATACCATTGGATACGATACGGCCACCAACACGGCAGTGGAGGCCATAGACAGAATACGCGACACAGCCCTCTCCCACAACCGGTTGTTTTTTATTGAGGTCATGGGGCGTCACTCTGGATACATTGCGTTGAACAGTGCCATCGCTGGGGGTGCTGTAGCAGTAATCATCCCCGAGCAGGCTGTTACTTTTGATGAGTTATATACATTACTGGAGCAAAGCGGCAAGGCCAACAAGAAGTCAAGTCTGGTCGTGGTTGCTGAAGGATCAAAGATTGGCGGCGCCAACGAACTCGCGAAAATGGTGGCTGAGCGGTCGAGTTATTTTGATATCAAGGTTACCATCCTGGGGCACCTCCAACGCGGCGGACCACCCACCTACTTCGACAGGGTTCTTGCCAGTCGCATGGGCATTGCTGCGGTGGAAGGGTTAATCCGAGGCCAAAGAGATGTGATGGTAGGCGTTTTCGAAAATAAGATTGTATTCAATCTGTTTGCCAACATCATGAACGGACAACACCATGAAATCGATGAGGAGTTGTTAAGGATCGCGAAAATCTTGTCTATCTAAATAGCATGACCAAAGAACTCACCGTAGGTATTGACATTGGAGGTACCAACACCAAGTTTGGGGTGGTTGACCGGGAAGGAAAGGTTTACCATCAGGCTAATATTGTTACTACCGACTACCAGGAATTCAACGATTTCTTTGATGCCATGGCGGACGCGCTTCGCGAGGCGATTCATTTTCTCCCTGCCAATTCAAAAATTGTAGGCATTGGTATCGGGGCAGCGAATGGAAACTATTATAAAGGAACCATCGAGCGCGCTACCAACTTGCGTTGGAAAGGGGTACTGCCCCTCGCGAAGATGTTCACGGAAGAATTTGGCGTGCCGTGCATCCTGACCAACGATGCCAATGCTGCGGCCGTAGGCGAAATGATTTATGGCAATGCCAAAGGGATGAAGGACTTTGTGGTCATCACCCTGGGTACCGGCCTCGGCAGTGGCTTTGTTTGTGGTGGCATCCTTTTGAATGGCCATCACGGCATCGCAGGCGAAGTGGGTCACACCAGCGTGAATCCAACCGGAAGATTTTGCAACTGCGGAAAGCGCGGGTGCCTTGAAACCTATGTGTCTGCCACGGGCATTAAGAGAACTGTGTACAAGCTTCTCGCGGATCATTTGGAGCCCAGTGAATTGCGCGGCATCAGCTTTGAAGACTTGAGTACAAAAATGATCTCAGAAGCTGCCAACCGCGGTGATATCGTTGCGAAAGAAGCATTTGAATACACCGGAAGAATATTGGGAATGAAGTTGGCCGACACTGTCTTGCACACAGACCCTGAAGCCATCTTTTTATTTGGTGGCTTGTCACTGGCAGGAGACCTTATCTTCAAGCCCACCATACATCACATGGAACAAAACCTCATGCCACTTTTCCGTGGCAAGGTGAAGATACTACCTTCCGCCATGCAGAATCAGGCGGCACCTATCCTTGGTGCCAGCAGCCTGGTGTGGGATTTTCTTGAAAAGACCAAGGAAGCTGTGGCCTAATCACGGCTGGATGGCTCGCTTGGAAGTGAATATCATTCTTTTTGCTTAAACCCAATCTTTCGAACTGGATCGGTCTTTGGATTGACCAACTCATTTAGATACCTGAAGATCAACTGTATCTCGGAATCATGGCTATCAAGCTTTCTTTCCAATTGCTCCAGTTTGAGCAATATGTCCTTGTGGGTCAGAAACATTTCACGCATTTGGGTAAATATTCTTACGATCTGTACATTTACTTCAATAGCCCCTTCACTATTCAACACACTTGCGAGCATAACGGCCCCATGTTCCGTGAATACAAAAGGAAGATTGGGTGAATACTTTAGCTTGCTCAAGTCAATATGGCTTTCCACTAAATCTTGCTTCTCCTCCTGGCTCAATTGGAACATAAAGTCCAGGGGAAATCGTGCTATGTTACGTTTTACCTGCTCATTCAATCTTTTCGTCGGCACTGCATAAAGTTCGGCTAGGTCAGAATCGATCATTATCCTTTTCCCCCTGATATTGAATATTTTGGTGACTATTATTTCATCCGGAATGGTCATAAGTAAATTTTGAGTCATTTATTAATGCCTATTGGATGTGGTCGCAAAATGCGACCACCTATTTGTCGACCTATGCGACAGAAATCCTCTATTTAAAGGGTATCTAGATCACCACATGAAGCTATGGGATATATAGAAGAATGTAAATCTGGTTTTCAGGATGATTTTCATTGAGGATTGTTGGATCGAGATTGCCAATTTCGACCAGCCTCACAATAGCACTACTCCACCTTAATCCCCAGATTATCTCCCAAAATGGAAAACTGCTCCAGCCATTCAGGGCTCACGATTGTGCCCTTGCCTTCTTTGTGCTCAAGCGACATCTGGAAATACAGGTTCTGACTCAGATAAAGATTTGGCTCCAGCTTGAATTTTTCGAGGATGGGGAACAGGCGGTTCAGCCGTTGAATTCGCTTCAC
>JAYVEZ010000200.1:0-2574 GCA_043773645.1 Cytophagales bacterium | reverse complement strand
TATGGCTGGGCGTTTGGGAAAAGAACTTCAAGGCCCAGGAATTTTACAAGAAATGGGGGTTTGAAAAGTTCTCCGAGCATATCTTCTGGATGGGTCCGGATCCCCAAACGGACTGGTTGCTGAAATTAAAGCTTTAGTTGAGGGTCTTATTTTTACCCTATTCAAACGGATTCGGTAAAATATATTGCCATTGAGGGTTATTTTATACCCTATTGTTGCGAAATTCAGGCAAATTTATGCTTTGAATAGCCAATGAGTAAGCCAAAAACCCGCTGGATTGTCATTTTTGTTGTGCTGGCGGCATTGCAACTGCTGGTCCTTTTCAACAGTTCCAACCCTGAGACTGACACCGCCAATACCATTGACAAAGCAGATACAGCCTGGATGATCGTCGCCACTGCATTTGTCCTCTTTATGACTCCCGGACTTTCATTTTTTTATGGAGGTATGGTCAGCGTGAAGAACGTCATCTCCACCATGCTTCAGAGTTTCATTGCACTGGGGGTAATTAGTCTTTTATGGTATCTGGTTGGCTTCAGCCTGGCATTCGGCGAAAGTTGGCACGGGTTCATCGGAAACCCAATTACCTTTTTCGCCTTTCGAAATGTTGGACTGAGTCCAAACCCATCCTTTTCACCAACATTTCCATTCTTGTTGTTTGCTTTGTTCCAGCTCAAGTTTGCCATCATCACGCCCGCGTTGATTACCGGAAGTTTTGCTGAACGGGTGAAGTTCACTTCTTACCTCATTTTTATCTGCCTATTTTCTTTATTGATTTATTGTCCGCTGGCACATTGGACCTGGCACCCGGACGGATTTCTCAGAAAATGGGGTGTGCTTGATTTTGCAGGAGGAACGGTGGTTCACATGTCGGCAGGATTTGCAGCATTGGCTGGAGCATTCATTCTCGGCAAGAGGGAACAGAAGTATCATCAGCCTGCCAATATCCCATTTATCATTTTAGGAACCGCCATGTTGTGGTTTGGGTGGTTTGGTTTCAATGCCGGCTCAGCTCTGTCTGCCAATGGTCAGGCCGTGCAGGCTTTCGCTACCACCAACTTTGCATCCGCATCGGCTATGATTACCTGGGTGCTGTTTGATGCATTGGTGGGAAGAAAAATTTCGGCCATGGGTGCGTGTATTGGTGCCGTCGTAGGATTGGTAGCCATTACACCGGCTGCTGGATTCGTCAATTTGGGTCAAAGTATTTTCATTGGATTTGCCGCAGCCATCATCAGCAACCTCGCAGTGTACTACAAGCAGCGTACGACCCTGGATGATACCTTGGATGTGTTCCCATGTCACGGTGTGGGTGGCATCGTTGGCATGGTTCTCACCGGTGTCTTTGCAAAAGATGTTGGACTTGTTTACGGACAATTTGAGACATTCAAGTACCACATGCTGGCACTGGTCATTGTAAGCGTGTTTACTTTTGGCGGCTCCTTTCTGATATTCAAACTTACGGGTCTGATCACCCGGCTTCGTGTTTCGCCTGACGAAGAGCGCCTGGGTCTCGACCTTAGCCAACATTCTGAAACCTTGCAGACAGAAGTGCCTCACACACCCGCTGGCAAGGGTAAAATGGGAGTTGCTGCCTGACTAACTACTTCTTCAGTGTCAGGTACGGCATAACATGGGCAATCCATGCATGTGTTAACAAATTAATTTCAGCGAGTTGTTCAATGGAAGTAAACTCTCCGTGCTGCAGGCGATAGGAGAGGATGGCTTGTGCTTCCCTCCGTTTGATGTACGGGTGAAGCAATCCCTCCAACGTGGCAGTATTCAATGGAATTTGTCTTGGAATGAAGCCTTCGCGCACAACGAATTTCTTTTTCAACTGTCGCACCACAGCAGAATCCAGTCCATAAACTTCATGCAGCTGTTCCAGGGATACAAACCCTCCCAGGCGATCGCGGAAAGTGCGGATTCGTTTTGAAAGGGCCGGTCCAATGCCGTAGATTTTCAGCAGCTGCAGGGAGTCGGCTTCATTGATATCCATGGGTTCATCGGATCGTTTTCTTGTGGACGGAGTTTTGGAGATGGGTTCTTTCTTTTGGGGGAAAATCATCGAGCCCTGCACTTGATTGTACCACGATGAATCCATCCCGTAGATTTTTAAAACATCTGCTTTCTTGCGAAAGACACCTCCCTTTTCCCGGTAACGAACAATACGCCGGATGAGGAAGTCTTTTAATCCCAGCGCTGACAATTCTTTTTGAGTTGCCTTGTTCGGATCAAATGCGGTGAGATGAATAGTGACCGTGGCTTTTTCCTGGATCAGGATGGTATCCCTGGAATTCCAATTCAGTTGGGCGATGAGACTGTCCAACGACATCGCATCCTTTGAAAAGTCTTGTGGCTGTGTTGTGCGGTACCAGCGGTAAAGAGGTTCTGAAAAGAGGATTACCGCCATCAATGGTAGCAGGATAAGAAATCCGTTGGTCTCAGTTCGGGAGAAACCGAAGAATATCCTGATCCATGATTTGATCTTCTCCATGCCTCGCAACGGAAGTATTATGGCGGAGCGCTCACAATAAGTTCCTGGGAAATGTAGCGCTTAAGTTGGGCTATCTC
>JAYVEZ010000199.1:0-2451 GCA_043773645.1 Cytophagales bacterium | reverse complement strand
GACTGGAAGCCTTTTTCATCAATAGACAGTCCTCGTTCGCGGGCGATCAGTGTAGTAAGGTCCAACGGAAAACCAAAGGTGTCATACAATTCAAAGGCCTGCTCCCCGGTGATGGTCCGAATGGATTCAATTCTCTTCAACCCTTTTTCGAGCGTTCTCAAAAAAGATAACTCTTCTTCATGGACTACCCTGCTCACGTAATCCACTTGTTGGTGCAGTTCGGGAAACACCTCTCTCAACTGAACTGCCAGCAAGGTCACCAGCCGGTACAAAAAAGGCTCTTTGAAATTCAAATAGGAAAATCCATACCGCACGGCCCTTCGCAAAATTCTTCTGATCACATAACCCGCCCCTGTATTAGAGGGGAGCTGCCCATCGGCAATAGCGAAGCTTACGGCACGAACGTGATCGGCCATCACGCGGATGGCGATGTCCTGCTTTTTGCCCCCGTCCTCTCTCCCGGAGGAGAGGTGCGAAATTTCCCCACCATAAGTAACGTTCGCATGAAGTGCTATGAAATCCATCAGCGGCCGGAATACATCGGTATCATAATTGGATGTCTTGCCTTGGATGGCCATGCACAGACGCTCAAAGCCCATCCCGGTGTCAACGTGTTTTGCCGGCAGCGGCTCCAGCGCTCCGGACGCCAGACGGTTGAATTGGATGAACACCAGGTTCCAGATCTCTACTACCTGGGGATGATCATTATTCACTAATTCTTTTCCTGGCTTCTTTTTTATTTCTACTTCCGTCCGAAGGTCGATGTGAATTTCTGAGCACGGGCCACACGGTCCACTCTCCCCCATTTCCCAGAAATTATCTTTTTTCTCGCCTTGTAAAATCCTGTCCTGTTTAACGAACGACTTCCACAATGCGAACGCTTCTTCATCAACGGGCAGACCATCGCCGCGATCGCCGCCAAAGACGGTGACATACAGCCGGTCCTTTGGAAGGTGGTAGACCTCCGTGAGGAGTTCCCAAGCCCAGGCAATGGCTTCTTTCTTAAAATAGTCCCCTATCGACCAGTTGCCGAGCATTTCAAACATGGTATGGTGATAGGTGTCGAGTCCCACATCCTCCAGGTCGTTGTGTTTGCCACTGACGCGGAGACATTTTTGAGTATCGGCGATCCTGGGGTTGGCTGGAACAGCGTTGCCTAAAAAGTAATCTTTGAACTGAACCATACCTGAGTTAGTAAATAGCAACGAAGCGTCATTTTTTAGCACCAATGGGGCAGAGGGCACAATCTGGTGGCCCTTACTCTTAAAAAAATCGAGGAATTTAAGTCTGATCGTGCTAGAATCCATCACTTTCAAGTCAATTTACGTGCGTTTTCGCGTGGTTGCACCCTGTCAGAATTAGTCCCGGCAGGATTTTTCTCTATATTAGGGGCCGTTAAAAGCCTCAATAACCCACAAAATTAACCGGTGATCGGTCATAAAGAAAGGAAAGCGTGATTTTCGAAGGATGGTGAGAGGGGTTGTAGGCTGAAGCGAACTGACTAAGAAAAATGCCCGGATCGAAATACATTTACAATCCCAAGACCCTGCGGTATGAGCGCTCCAGGATATCCATTGTCCGTATTTTGATGACGTTACTTGGGCTCCTATCGTTTGGTGCCTCTTTCTTTGTTGGGTTAGTCGTCCTGCAAAATTATTGGATCGAAACTCCTGTTGAGAAATCCTTCCGGGCAGAAAACAGCGCGTTGAAAGATTACAAAGACGAACTCGTACTTCAACTCATGTCGTCACAAAACCAGATGTCGGAGCTGGAGAAGAAAGACAAGTCGCTTTACGAAAAGATATTCGAAACAAAAAAGACAGAAGAAAAGCCTGCGACAGGCATACAAGCCAACAAAGCCATCTTATTGGCGGATGTTTCCGCATTTCACGAGCTTACCGCCTCGCTTTTATCCAAATCGAAAGACTTATATACCACCGCTAGCGGTCACAACGACTACTTTGGAGCAACGGCCAGCGGCCACAAGAAAGATGAAAGCAGAATGGTCACCATCCCTTCATTCCCTCCTATTGCTGATTTTGATGCAACCAAACTGGTTTCCGGTTTTGGTATAAGGATTAATCCTTTTCATAAAGGCAAATATCATCATGACGGCGTAGACCTGGCTGCACCCAGGGGCTCTGAGGTACTCGCTGCGGGCCCCGGTACTGTTGTAGCCGTGGTCCACAGTGATTTACAGGCAGGCTTTGGCAACTATGTGGATATCGACCACGGCAATGGCTATGTAACGCACTACGCCAACCTTGGGGACATCACAGCACGGTATGGTCAAAGGATAACCAAAGGCCAGCCAATCGGTCGTATCGGGATTAGTGGCGGATCGGTTGCTCCTCACGTTCACTACGAAATTATTAAGGATCGAAAGAACGTGGACCCGCTGAAGTTCCTTTTACATGGGCTAAGTGCCGATCAATATGACCTGATCATAGC
>JAYVEZ010000198.1:0-2485 GCA_043773645.1 Cytophagales bacterium | reverse complement strand
ACCGAAGAGATACTCCATGATCTGGTGGAAGACACCACCGAAAGCCTGGAGAAGAAGTTGCAAAAGCTTCGCAAGGCCCAGCCAGATTGGCAAGGAGAGGGCTTGGCGAAAAGAATTGAAATTATCCGTCGCTATTCAACTTTGTTGGAGGAGAATATGGAAGGGCTTGCGGCTGTACTAACTTCAGAGGTGGGCAAGCCACTGCAACAGTCAAGAAATGAAATCAATGGCGCACGGGCCAGAATTCAGTGGCTGACAAACCATGCAGAGCAATACCTCCAAGATGAGCTTGTCACGAGTGACCCCGGGCTCATCGAGAAGATATCCTACGAACCATTGGGTGTCATTGCCAATATTTCTGCCTGGAACTATCCTTACCTCGTAGGCACGAACGTATATATTCCGGCCCTGCTCGCTGGCAACGCGGTGCTTTACAAACCTTCTGAGTACGCTACACTTTCAGGACTGCAAATGGAGCGACTGATGAAACTGGCAGGAATTCCAGCGGATATTTTCCATGTGGCCATCGGGGCAAGGCATGTAGGTGAACTGATGTTGGACATGCCGTTGGATGGATACTACTTCACGGGTTCTTATAAGACTGGTAAGCACATTTACGAGAAGGTCGCATCCAAAATGGTGCCCTGTCAATGCGAACTGGGCGGGAAAGACCCATTGTATGTCACTGATGATGTAACCGACATCCAAGCAGTTGCGTCGGCTACGGCCGACGGGGCCTTTTATAACAATGGACAGAGTTGCTGTGCAGTGGAAAGAATCTATGTGCATGAAAAGATATTTGATCAATTTGTGACTGCCTTTGTGAAGGAGGTGCAAGGATTTAAAGTTGGCTCACCCACCGAAGCGGGTGTTTACATCGGACCCCTTGCGCGAAAAGAACAAGTGGACTTCGTGGAACAGCAAGTGGACGAAGCTGTAAAATACGGGGCAACCCTCCACACCGGCGGGAAACGGATGGACCGCAGGGGTTACTATTTTGAGCCCGCTGTACTTACGGAAGTTAATCACAGCATGAGCATCATGCTGGATGAGTCGTTTGGACCTGTCATTGGCATCATGAAAGTGAAAGATGATGATGAAGCAATGGAACTCATGGCCGATACGCCTTATGGGCTTACGGCGGCCGTGTACAGCAAGGCTCAGGACCGGGCAGAGAGCATCCTGAAAAAACTCAATGTAGGCACAGGCTATTGGAACTGTTGCGATCGCGTGAGCGCAGCGGTTCCCTGGAGTGGAAGAAAACACTCAGGCTTCGGTGCGACCCTCAGCCATATTGGGCTTCGGGCATTCACCAAACCCAAAGCGTTTCACCTCAAGTCCAATTGAATTATATATAGTGACTTGCCAGAATGTGGGATCCCCCGGGAGCCATTAATCGAGAATCTGTCTGCGCAATCTGCGTGGTTTTCAATCAGCGCAATCAACGGGAAATGCATTAAGCTCCTTAGTTTGGACAATATCTTTTTACCCTAGCCGATATTAAAATCGGAGACTAAAGAGACTCTTTCTAAAAAATAACAGATACTTGTCCGGAATTCTTCAACCTGACCGTCATAGAAGAAAAACATTATGACTACACAACAAGTTGCCGATCGCCTGGTAGCACTATGCCGCCAGGGAGAAATTCAAAAAGCCATGGAAGAGCTCTATGGCGATGACATCGTGAGCATTGAACCTGCTCACGCCCCCACAAAAACAGCCAAAGGGAAGAAAGCGGTGTTTGAGAAGGGTGCCCAATTTGCCTCCATGATTGAAACCCGTCATGGTGGATCGTTTTCAAGTCCCATCGTGGGTGGCCGGTATTTTAGCGTTGCCATGATGTTGGATGCCACCTTCAAAGGGCAGGGCCGCATGCAGTTTGATGAAATTTGTGTCTATGAAGTTAAAGATGGAAAGATTGTGTGGGAGCAGTTCTATTTTTGAAAATGCTTAGCCACAGATTACACAGATTTACACAGATGTATTTTCTGTGGCAATCCGTGTAATCTGTGGCTAAAACTATTGAATTCAAAGGTCATCAATGATTTGCAGCCCGGAGTCTCACAAAATAGATTGCGACCATAAATGCCAGCGCGCCGGTTAAATAAAAAAGAGAAGAGGCTCCCCATGAGTACCAAATTACACCGGCAATGACACTGGCGAATAAAGTAGCGATGCTCTGAAATGCAGTAAATGTCCCAATGGCGGTAGCAGTGTCTTTGGCATCACAGATATTGGTGATCCAGGCCTTTGCGATGCTTTCTGTGCAGGCTGCATAGATTCCATAAATAAAGAATAATCCACCGAACCACCACAAGCTTCCATGGATTGCCATTCCTGCATACACAGCTGCAAACAGGAGAATACCGAGCACCAAAGTCTTCTTTAATCCCCAACGATCAGCGAGCATTCCGGCAGGATACGAGGCAAGGGCGTAAACCAGATTGTAGAAGATATAAACACCAATGACCATCGCGTCAGAGAG
>JAYVEZ010000197.1:0-2372 GCA_043773645.1 Cytophagales bacterium | reverse complement strand
GGTACACGCTTACCAGGCGCAGCGAGTAAGATGCAGTTGGGATGTTAACCGCTAAGACGCAAAGCAAAATTATTGAAATGTTTTGGCTGCTTGTCGTCTGCATTCTGGCTCCATCGGAGCCCACTGTTTGTAGTAAATTTTGAGGGCAAGATTTGATCGAAATTTATTCTGACGGTCCACGGGACAGGGTACACGCTTACCAGGCGCAGCGAGTAAGATGCAGTTGGGATGTTAACCGCTAAGACGCTAAGACGCAAAGCAAAATTATTGAAATGTTTTGGCTGCTTGTCGTCTGCATTCTGGCTTCATCGGAGCCCAGTGTTTGTAGCAAATTTTGAGGGCAAGATTTGATTAGCTCCATAGGAGCGACCTGTTTTTCTGATTGATGGGAATAGGTCGCACCTACGGAGCTCTTAATACTCCTGGCTACGTGGCACCACTACAAACAGGAAGTCCCTATCGGGACTGGGAAAACTTGATCCTGGTGACAACTTTTTACAACTCCTTACTCCGCGGTGACATCTATTTTTTGCAGTGCGAGTATATTGTCCTGTCAACCGATCACATCTATATGAAAAGCTTTGCATTCAAAAGATCAGTTCTTCTCATGGTCATGGCCATCTCTTTAACCATTGGCTTTTCTGCTTATGGCTCTTCCGGAGAGAAGAAAGTGAGCTTGCGTGGACACTGGAAGTTTGCCCTCGGCGATAATGCAATATTCTCGGATCCACACTACAATGACTCCGACTGGGAGGAAATTTATGTTCCCTCTTCATGGCAAAATGAAGGATTTAAGGATTATAACGGTTACGCCTGGTACCGCACCCGGGTTGACATTTCCTTTGACCGAAAAGAGATCCTGTACCTGGAGTTGGGCAGGATCGATGACGCTGACGAGGTATATGTCAATGGCCACCTCATCGGTTCGTCGGGTGGGTTCCCACCGAATTATTTTACCGCCTGGGATATTCCACGTACCTATTTAATTCCTGGCGAATACCTGAATGCATCGAAGGGAAACGTGATCGCGGTACGGGTGTACGACGAAGGTGGCGAAGGTGGCATACTGGGCAAGAACATTGGCGTCTATAGCTACGCCACCTATGCTGAAAATGGTTTTGGACTCTTCGGCAACTGGAAATTTCATCTGCTGGATGACCTGGAGTGGTCAAAGGAAAATTTTGATGACTCGAATTGGGAGAATATCATTGCTCCATCCACCTGGGAACGGCAAGGGTTCCGTGACTTTGACGGAATTGCATGGTATCGCAAGAGATTTACGCTGCCAGCCCGATTCAAGACCGCCGATCTTGTGTTGTTGCTGGGCAAGATCGACGACATGGACGAAGTCTTCATCAATGGCGAAATAGTAGGTCATACCGGTAACATTGAAGGCAAGTGGATAAGGGGCGACGAGTGGCAGAAGCCCCGCACCTATTTTATTCCCGACAACCTGGTTCGGGCCGGAGCTGAGAATGTGATTGCCGTAAGGGTCTATGACAAGGAAGGGAACGGAGGAATCTTTGAAGGTCCATTAACCATAATTCCCAGGACCGAATACAAACAATTTTGGAAGAAATACCATGACAGCAACG
This sequence comes from Cytophagales bacterium, assembly GCA_043773645.1. Lineage (GTDB taxonomy): Bacteria > Bacteroidota > Bacteroidia > Cytophagales > Cyclobacteriaceae > ELB16-189. The sequence goes on along the minus strand of JAYVEZ010000197.1, from coordinate 777 downwards.
CCTTTAGCTGGTGGTCCTTGCTGGATTGGTAAACTTAAAGTACCTGAACGATCTCATGCGCACCCTACTATTTTTACTGTTGACTTTCATCCTGATTTGCGAATCGCATGCCCAGGAGAAATGGATACAAGCTTTGAACCTGGAGGGAAAATGGAAATTCTCGATCGGGGACCGGGCAGCATGGTCGACAAGGAACTACAATGACAAAACATGGGAATCGGTGCAGGTGCCTTCTCCGTGGGAGAATGAGGGATTCAATGGTTATGATGGGTATGCCTGGTACCGCAAGTCATTCAACGGTGCTGACCTGAAACGGAAGGATGCAAGCTACAGTCTTTTCCTTGGTTACATTGACGATGTGGATGAGGTTTATTTCAACGGCCAGAAGATCGGTGGGTCCGGATCATTTCCTCCACATTATCACACGGCCTATAACGCGTTCAGGAGCTATCCTGTCCCAAAGGAACTGATAGACTACAACGGAAATAATGTGATTGCAGTGAGGGTATTGGATGAGGGGCTTGAAGGTGGAATCATTTCAGGTGATGTGGGCATCTACTACAATCGCACGGATGAAGGCATTGCCGTAAACCTTCGGGGAATGTGGGACTTTAAGTTGAGCGATGTGCGTCGCAATGGCAAAATGAATGTTAACGTCGATGAGACCCTCATAACCAGTGTGGCTGCAAGCACCGATGGTTGGGTTAAAATCATGGTGCCCGGCATTTGGGAAAACCAGGGTTTTGCGAACTACGACGGAGGTGCCTGGTATCGCAG
>JAYVEZ010000196.1:0-9152 GCA_043773645.1 Cytophagales bacterium | reverse complement strand
GCCCTTAACATGTACTTCAATTCGGGCGGATATGCTCAACAAACAGGTGGTCAGCAGAACTGGAAGCAAACCAAAGTGAAAGGCAACCGGGCCATCATTGAGTTTGATCAAAGCAGCGGATATAAACTGAGTGTCCCGATTGGTCAATCCTCGTTAATAGTTTTCGAGGGCGTGAGCTTTGCATCAGAGAACGATATGATGAACGCAGCCAATGCCGTCGATATTGATGGAATCAAAAGCATGTTAGGAGAACAATAATATTTGGAACAAATGAAGATTTTGAATTTCAAACCTTTCAATCCAATGAAAACAAAAGATATACTCTCGATATTATTTATGGTGGGTGTGGCAACCACTGGTTGGGCACAGGATTTTGACAAGAACATCGCCACGGCACGTTCTTCCTATTCTTCAGGAAATCTGGGAGACGCCCGCTTTGCCATGGAGCAGTTACTCGGTGACCTGGATGCTGCCATTGGCAAAGAGATTCTGAAAATGCTGCCTTCACAAATTGGATCGCTGAAGTCCAACGATAAAGAAGATAAGGTGACGGGCAGTACTGCCGGATACACTGCCGGACTCTATGTACAACGCACCTACGGTATAACGCCCAAGGTTGCGGCGCTGGAAATCATCAACAACTCTCCGCTGATGAATTCTTTGGGTGCCATTCTGAACAACCCCATAATGGGTGGAATGATGCGCGATGAAAATCAGAAGACTGTAAAAGTACAAGGTTATAAGTCCCTCCTCACCAAACACCTTGACAATGACACGGGTAAAACCAGCTATGATATTCAGATCCCCATGAATAACACACTGGTGACCTTGAAAGTGGACGATACCAATGAGGCAGAGATCACTGGCTTTGCCAATGCGATTCCTCTGGCCAAGATTGCTCAGCTTGCCCAATAAACAATAGCAAAGCACCGTCACTTAGAATAAAACGGTACCCATGCCGTCCACGGATTGTACAGCCGTGTGGCTACCGCCCTGGTTCCGCTTGTAACGCTCATAATAATATAATATTCATGATGGTTGTGATCCTCCTTCTTTCAATCCCTGCAATGCTATTCGCTTTGGGTTATTTCTTGTCTGCCCCCAAGTATACAGGACCGGTGAGTAATCATTTTGATGGAAAGAAATTTTTTACGCCTGGAGGGAAACCTGCGCGAGGCCTGGGCGAAGTGATACAATGGATGATGAAAAGGCAACGCGGCCCATGGACGAAACAAATTTCCATACCCTTCGGTGAAAAGCCAGCACCTTTCAACGAGAATGGAATACTTATTACGTTTGTCAATCACTCAACCTTTCTTATTCAGGTAAACGGCATCAATATTCTTACGGACCCGATTTGGAGTGAGCGCACCAGCCCGTTTCAGTGGGCGGGGCCTAAGCGGATGCGGCCCCCTGGCATTCGCCTGGAAGATCTGCCGAAAATCGATGTGGTGTTGTTGAGTCACAATCATTACGACCACCTTGACTTCAACACGCTGAAGTACCTGTTTGAAAAAGACCAGCCAAAAATTATCACTCCCCTGGGGGTTAAGGCTTTTCTCGATGGCAGCAAGATAACCGGCGCCAGCGATGTTGACTGGTGGCAAACCATTACATTAAATAATGGTCTTGCCATTCGGGCTGTGCCCGCCCAACATTTCTCCGGGCGCGGCATGTTTGACCGTGATGCCACCCTCTGGTGTGGTTATGTCATTCAATCAGCTGGAAAGAATATCTATTTTGTGGGAGACACCGGCTATCATGAATCCTTTTTCAAGGAAATCGGAGAAAAGTGTGCCCCCATTGAAGTTGCCCTGGTTCCCATTGGTGCCTTCAAACCGGAATGGTTTATGTCACCCATCCACTGCTCTCCGCTCGAAGCGGTAAAGATTCATCTTGAAATTAAGGCGAAGAGAAGTATTGCAACACACTTCGGCACCTTCCCCCTCGCTGATGATGGACTCGACGAGCCGGTGATTGCTCTTCACAGTGCACTTCACTCGGCTGGATTGTCATACGACCAATTCCTGGTCTTAAAAGAAGGTGAGGCAACCCGATTTGCGTAAGCACTGCGGCAACCATTGTATCACCGGTTGGAATTGAATTGAAAGAAGATTGCGATCGATCCTAGCTCTATAAGCCTTATCGGCTACTTACCACAGACCGAAGCAGGTCTTTTATCGTAGAATCCTGTGTGATCCCTGCCTCCGGCAATTGCAAGTGAAGGCGTTGCTCGGTTTCAAACAAGACCCAGTTCAACTCCGCTGCCGTGGCCCCCAGGGACCTAAAATCTGTTTTACTTGTCAGTGATTTCTTGTGGACATCCAGCACGTTGTGCAAAACAGACAATACAACTTTGTTATACATAACTTCTTAATTTAATCTGAATGGTCCAGCTCTTCTACGAAATGAGTGAGGGATAAGTTCCATATCCCTTTACTCAACAAGACGAATCACCCCTTGGTTTTATTTTGATTCACCATAATTCTTGGGGGAATTAGTTTGTAGACTACAGGTGTGACCACCCGCGACAACAATGTGGAACTTATTAAACCACCAATCAAAACGATTGCCAGAGGGCTTATGAGTGGATTGGTAGATACCGCAATCGGTAGCAATCCGCCAATGGCTGTAAGGGAAGTCAGGATGATGGGCAAGAATCTTACCTCACCAGCCTCTCGAATGGCTTCTTCCAGTGGTTTGCCTTGCTCCCGCAATTGGTTTGTAAAGTCCACCAGCAAAATGGTGTTTTTCACTTCAATTCCCGCCAACGCAATCATTCCGACAATGGCAATAAAGGAAAGGGAATTTCCTGTAACCAAAAGCGCCAGTAAGGCACCCACTATTCCCAACGGAATCACAGACAGAACGATGAGGGTACTTTTAAAGGTGCCGAATTCCAGAATCAACACAGCAATAAACAGAAATACTGTGATGATGATTACGCTGGCAAAACCGCCGAATGATTCATTCCTGCTCTCCAGCTCTCCGCCCATTTCATAGGTATATCCATTTGGCAGTTTCATTTCGTTCATTTTTGCAATTACATCCCTGGTCACATTGTCACTGAGGTATCCCTTCCTTACAAAAGAACTTAGTGACACCATCCTTGCCTTTTCACGGTGATTGATTTTCACTGGAGAAGACTCCAGCCGAAGTTGTGCAACTTGCTTGAGGGGTATGGCCTGCCCAGTGGCATTGTTGATGAACAGATTCTCCAGCACATCCAATGTTGGGTGTTCTTCTTTCGCTTTCGTAAGCACAATGTCATACTCTTCGCCTTCCGAATCAGAGAACTGCCCGGCGCTGAATCCCGCCACAGCCAATCGAACCGTACGGTCAATGCTTACCGTAGGAATGCCCAGCATCCTTGCCTTATCTTTGTTAATACTGAGTCGAATGTCGGATTTCAAATGTGTGACCGGATTGTTGATGTAAATGGTTCCTGCGGTCTGTGCCAGAACGTTTTCCACCCTGGAAGCCAGGGACCGCAGCGTATCCAGGTTTTCACCATACAACCTGACCTCAATGGGTGCCACAATCGGTGGCCCTTGTTCAAAATTCTTTACTTCTACCTTGGCACCAGGATAAGGTGTCCATTTCATTCTCAATTCTTCTATAAAGGCAAGTTTGTGCTCCGGTTGGGTATGCTCATCCAGCTGGACAAAAATTTGTGAAAAGTCCGTACGCTCATTCTCAGGTATAACATTGTAGTAAATGCGGGGATTTCCCTTACCAACGTTGGTGGCAAAGTATTTTACTTCATCATGCTTCTTCAGTTCCTCTTCAATTTCCCTTGCAATGCTGTTCGTATAGTTCAGATTTGACTGAAGGGGTGTTGTAATCTCCACAAGAAATTGTGGTTTTTCCGATGCGGGAAACAGGCTGAACCCAATCACAGGAAAAAGTTGCAATGAGCCCACAAATATTGCAACCGCGATGGCAAGGGTTACATAGGGCTTCTCCAATGCTTTGTCAAGGAGGGGACCATAACTTCCATGTATAACTTTTTTCAAGGCCCGCATGAACATATTTCCGTCGGGATGCCCCGTATGTTCCTTGAGCAAACGACTGGACAGAAAAGGAATTATGGTGAGGGATACCAACAACGAAGCCAACACGCAAGTGATTACACCCATGGGCAGACTACGAATAAATTCACCCGCTGCCTCAGGCAGAAAGACAAGGGGCATGAATGAAATGATCAAAGTCACAGTGCATCCTAAAACTGCCATTCCAATCTGTTGCGTTCCCTTTAGTGTTGCTTCCATCCGTGTGTGACCTTCGCGCATCCAGCGCTCAATGTTCTCAACGACTACAATGCTGTCATCCACCAGCAAGCCCAGCGCTACGACAAGGCCCACAATGCTCAGTTGATTAAGGTTGTAACCCAATGCATTCATCAGGGTAATTCCAATAGCCAGTGATAACGGTATGGAGATCATAACAATCAAGGCTGCACGCTGACCCAATGGGAGCAAAGTGAGGGCCACCAAAAGGATCGCGATGATAAAGTCTTGTCCAAGGCCACTAAGACGGGTGTTCACATTATCCGCCTGGTCAAAGTGAAGCACCAGGTCGATGTTGGAGGGCAAGCCTTTCTTAAACTTTTCAATGACCGGCAAATAGACTTGCTGGGTTTTGGAAATGTTTTCACCCGGCTTTTGGGCTGCCACCACAAATACACAGCGGTGTCCATTCAATCGGGTAATGTGTTTCTCTTCGGAATAATCAAAATACACATTGGCCACGTCCTGCAGGAAAATATTCTTTCCGTTGGCCGAATAAATGATCGTATTCTTGATTTCATTTAATTCTGTATAGTTGCCACTGGTCTTAATATTGAATGATTTGTTGCCCGCATCCACGCTGCCTCCCGGAATGTTGGCGATTTCACTTTGAATGCTGCCCGTCACGGCATCAAGGGGAATGTGTTTGGCTGCCATTTTCTCCAATTGAAGATCCACGCGCACGATGGGATCCGAAAGCCCATGAATATCAACTTTCTTTAAAGTGCTGATCTTCTCCAATTCATCCTGAAGTGCCTCCGCACTTTTCCTCAACTTGTCACGCGTGGCATTTTCAGAGACCAATGCAATCTGAATCACGTTTACGTCCGAAGGCAAAATTTTTCTGACTTCGATGCTGGTCAGGTCACTTGGAAGCTCATCCCGAAGACCGTTCACTTCGCGCACCAATTCCTGATACTTCTCTTCGAGGTCACTCTCATACTTATATTCAACAAAGAGTACGGCGACTCCATCACTGATATTGGTCTGCACGCTCTTGATTCCCTCGAGGCTTGTTACTTTGCGTTCAATGGGCTCTACCACCAATTCTTCCATGTCCTTTGGACTGGTCCCCGCATACACGACCACGATGGGAAACTGCGGTGCATGAATTTCGGGATCCTCTGATCGTGGCATATTCATGACGGTGGTGGCCCCCAGGGCAATGATCATGAGAAAGATGACCAGTGTAAACTGGTAGTTCTTGACAGCGTAGTCTGAAATTTTCATCTGGTCAGCTTTACTTTTTTTCAATAATTTGAATGGGCGAACCATCCTTGAGATAGGCGCTTCCTGAAACAATCAGTGACTTCGCTTTCTCCAAACCTGATGTCACCTGCACATGCTCTTTGTCAAGACCCCCAATGGTTACATTGACCTTCTTCGCGGTTTTGTTGTCTTCGGTCACAAACACGTATCCCTGGCTTGCATCGCCATCCAGCAGGGCATCAAAGGGAATCGTCCAGGCCTCCGTGAAACGGGCAGGTGTAATCACTGCTTTTCCAAACATTCCGATGGCGAAGGGATGGGATTGTTTTTCGGTGATAGCCAATTCAATGGTGAATGATCCGGTTGCGGGGTCCGCAGCTTCAGAACGACGCGTAACAATAGCAGTATTGGCTTCATTGGGAAACGCATCCACTATGATTTTTGCCGGATCCCCAAGTGAAATAGAAGACCACTCCCGGTCCCCAACACTTGCGCGCACAATCCATTGCCCATGCCGCGCCCCGTTGGTGAGTAAGACTGGTACACCCGGACTGATCACCTGGCCTTCGCTCACAAACTTTCTCAGAACAAAGCCGTCCGTCAATGCCCTGATCTCCGAAAACGTGAGGTTGAATTCTGCTGCTTCCAATTGTTTACCGGCTATTTCCAATCCTGTCTGACTGTTTTGGAATTGTTCCAATGTGGCGACACTGTCTTTGTACAGCCGGGCAACGCGATTGAAATCACGCTCTGACTTATCGAAGCCAAGCCGAGCCTGGGCTACTTGCGCCTTAATTTCAGTAAGATCGAGTGTAGCAAGAACCTGACCCTTGCGTATGGCGTCCCCTTCCCGAATCTTAAGAGACCGGATAATTCCACCTGTTTTAAAGGCCAGATAAGTTTCATCGTCCGTGGTGAGTTGACCCGAAGCCTGAATGACAGGCTGGATCTTTACTTTGGAAATTTCTAACACGGTAACAGGAACCGTGTCTGTCAGGGTCTGTTGCGCAACTGGTTCCGCCTTGCCACTGCAGGCTTGCACAATGATGGCAACCACCGCAAACTGAATGGTGAGTGTGAAGAGTCTTTTCATGGTTATTTTATTTTTTTGTTGTTAGAAGTAAATAGGAAGCGGTCTCACGCTCGTACTGAGCCTCTGCGGAGAGCACTCTGTAACGGATGATGGAAACCTGCAGTTGTGCCTGGGTGAGCTGGTTGCGGGCGTCAATCGCCTCGATGAATGTATTGACACCTTCCTTGTAGCCTTTTTCAATCAGCTTCTGATAGCTTTGGGCCGCTTCCTGTTGCTTTTGTGCTGACTGAAAGTTTTGAAATGAAGTAAGCAGGTTATTTTTGGCCGCCTGTGCACCAAGGTTAATCTGCTGACGGTTGTTGGCATAGCCGAGTTGGGTGGATTGCAAATCCAGACTGGCCATTCTGATTTTGTTTCTGTTGCGCATCCCGGCAAAAAGCGGCACATCCAACTGCACTCCTATGAGATAGTACCGGGATGCCGGGTTGACCTTCCAGTCTGTCGACTGAGAGCCTAAATCCAGGAAGCCGTTAAGCTTGGGCACCCAAAACAACTTGTTCATTTTTACGAGGTTGTTGTTGAGGTCAATGCTTTCACGGAGAAGCTTGAGCTCTTCACGATTGTGCGTTGAAATCGTGTCTGCTTCAGCAACGTCAATTCCAGAAAGATTGCTTTTTACAATGGCATCGGTAAGAATGGGGGCATCGCCATTTCTATTCAATAGAAAATTGAAATAGAGTTGTGCATTTTCTACTTGCCTTTCCGATTCGGCGTGCTGGGCCCGTGTGGTTTCTATTTCACTTTGAGAACGCAATACATAAGCCGGCAAGCCCCTTCCGTTGTCCAGCAGGGATTCATTGACGCGCTTGCCTTCTTCCGCGCGCTTCAATGCGCTCTCAAAAATTCTGACGGCCTCGGTGGCGCTGAGGAAATTGTAGTAAGCAACCTTGATATTCCGAATCAACTCGCGTGTGTATATATCTGCTTCGTATTCCTGCAGCACGACCTGCTGTTGCGAAATCTTGCGACCATATATGAGGTCCGTATTGATGATGGGAAGGGTAGTATGCACCCTCGCATCATAAAAATTATACGGGAAGAAGTTCTGATTAACGTTTTCAATTTGCGGGAACTTGTCACTGCCCGTAAGCTGGTTCAATGTGCTATAAACCGGGTTCAGTAAATCTCCCACTGGAATGGAGATACTCCTTCCTCCTTTCCCACTGGTATAATTGCCCAGCAGGCCAACGGTTGGACTGAAATAGCTGTTGGCAATCTTCAGTGAGATCATGGCCTTCTCCAGCGCAATGTTTCTTTGTTTTAAAACAATGTTGTTGGCAAGGCCATCATCTATATATCCCTGAAGGACTTCCTGTGCCCGAAGGGTCTCGGGAAATACCATAAATAGAAGAATTACGATTTTACTGAATACTGTTTTCATAATGAACAGTGTTTATTGGTTGGTCAAATTTTTTTACTTTATTTTCTCCAGCATGGAAACAAATGAATTCATGGTGTGCATGGTCACCGCATTGATGTCAGTCATTTGCGTCTTCACCTGCCGGACATGATCCAGGTGCCCGCTGGTACGTAGAGACGCAAGCCCATGTACGGTTGACCATACTGTGAATGAAAGACCATTGGGCTCCATCCCCTTGAAATACCCATGCTCCTGGCACTCCACCACCGTGTTCAGCAGAAATCTGAATGCATCTTCACCCTCATCCCAGCACTTCGCAATGTCCAGGTCAAGAACTTCAAGTGGTTCACCCATCACAAACATTAACTGATAGAAATCAGGGTTTTCAGTAGCAAAATTGATGTATGTGTGCCCCATTGCCTTCAGGCGCTCAAAGGGATCAGCAACTGTGCTCAGGGTCTTAAATGCATTGACCAACATCCTAAAACCTTCCTGATGCAATGCATAGAACACTTCATTCTTGTCTTTAAAATGAAGATAAATAGTGGCCGGACTGTACTCTATTTTTTCCGCAATGTTGCGCATCGAGGTGTGACCAAACCCTTTTTCAAGGAACAGTTCTTTGGCAGCCTTCAGGATGATATCCTTCAGATCTTCTTTGTGCCGTTGCTTCCTGTCCTCAATTCCCATAACTGGTGAATGTTTACGCAAGATTACTGAACAGTGTTCAGTAAATCCAAAACATTTTTCACTTTTATTCAGAAAAGTCACTTTCTGGCAAAAAATAGGCCTCCCAGTGAACTTTCTGTGGCTTGGTCCAGACCCTGCTGTGGGAGAATATGCGGCGTCACGAGCCCGGAAAGTAAAGCCTGTAGGCCGGACAAGCTTGCTTGAGTAGGGGTAAGTCTTGATTGGATTGTCATAACCCCAGCGCCTCAAAGCCGTAAATTGCACTGTCATTCAACAAGGCAGTGGAGTTAACAGAACCAGAGCTTATTGAGAAACTAAGGGAGGGCAACGAAGTTGCTTTTGAAAAATTGTTTAGAACACATTATAAGCCGTTGTGCACTTACGCCTGGTCATTCCTGAATGAGAAAGATGAGTCGGAAGAAGTGGTGCAATCTGTATTCATAAGGGTGTGGGACAAAAGAAATACATTGTTCATCGAGACTTCCTTCCAGGCGTACCTGTACCGGATGGT
>JAYVEZ010000195.1:0-10515 GCA_043773645.1 Cytophagales bacterium | reverse complement strand
GAAGGCCTTGGTTAGCTCCGTTTTAGACGAGAAATTGAATTATCAGCGACTTATTTGGCTTCGGTCGTGGTTGGTGACAACACCAACCACAGGCTAAATCACCCACTATGGCGCGCGCTTGCAGCGCGTGCCGGTGCGAAATAAATTAGCGACTCCCTGCCTGGGCCAACCACCCATGGCACAAACTCGCTGTAGGGATTTGCTATTACTTCAACATCCGGATCAGCTAAAAAAAGCCACAATGGGGCAGCTAATTTTCCGGATAAAAGTGGTTCATTGTCTTTGGTTAAATTCTTACATTAACCCAACAATTCACACCCAATGACCCGAGCTACAAGATTTTTATTGATAACACTCCTCTTTCTTGGTCAATGCACAACCCCTGAGAAGAGCCAAGACCCCGCAAGCGACCAGCTCAATGGTTTCATTGCAGAATTCGTGGCCTCGAAAGAGGATGATGAAGAAAAAAAAGAAATGAGTGCTATGTTTTTTGCCAGTCAGCTTCAGACAACAAAAGACCAATTGGTTGCCCTCCGACGCATCGATCCTTTGAAATTGTCTGGTGACGACCTGGTGGATTGGAAGTTCGCGCAGAGCATTCTCAGGGGCCGTGAGCTGCAACAAGAAAAGATGCAGGCCTGGAAGAAGAACCCAAGACTGTACATGACTTTTACCCAACTATCCACCATCATGGATAGCCCTGCCCCACTCGACGATAAAGTGAAACGGATCGCAGAACAGCTCAGGTTGGTGCCTATTCAATTGGGCAACGGGATGAAGCAATTGGATGTCTACATTCCTCGATTTCAGGAGTTGAGTGTGTTCATGGCAGAGAATGGAAGGGTGCTGTTTGAAAAAGAATTACCCGATTTCATCGCAAAGAACCAGGAGGTGAGTACTACCCTTGAAGAACCGATGCTGAAGGCAAAGGCCTCGCTCGAAAACTTCATCGATTTTTTGAAGGTAGAGCTTCCAAAAAAACCAAAAGGTGACTTCGCCATCGGAAAAGAAACGTATGAAGCCATGATGAAAGACCAATTTCTGCTGGGCTATGATGCCGACAGCCTCTGGAAATTCGGTTGGGCAAGGTTCAATGAAACCGTAAAAGAATTGGAAGTGCTGGCCAGCAAGATTGATTCCAAAAAAACCTGGCAGCAACTTGCAGTTGAAATCAAGCATGAACACCCGGAACCACATAAGATCATCGAAGCTTCCCAGGACTGGGTGGACAAGTCAAAGGCTCATGTGCTTGCCAACCACCTGATTCCCATCCCCTGGAAGGAAAGGGTCAAAGTGACGCCCCGGGTGGAGTACCTCCGGAAGACATCTTACTACGGAAATTTTTCCATCGCCAAGGCTTTGGATGCCGACAGTATGTACACCTCGGAGATGATGATCAACCCCTTCGAGGACCAATGGGATGACAAGCGCAAGCAGGAGTTTTTGCTGGAACACGACTGGGGTGTAATCATTGTCACAGCACCGCATGAGACTTATGCGGGTCATCATGTTCAAGGTTTATACCAATTGCACAACCCCCGTCCTTTGAGAAAGAACAACAGCATCTCCCTTTTCAGCGAAGGCTGGGGCTTGTACAATGAACAGCTCATGCAGGAGACCGGGTTCTTCACGACGGAGAAAATCCATCTGCGACAATTGCAATTGAGGCTTTGGCGCAATGCCCGGGTAATCTACGATGTTGGGTTGCACACAGGAAAGATGTCGTATGAAGAAGCGATCGATCTAATGACCAATCAGGTTGGGTTTCTAAGGTGGGCATCCCAGTTGGAAGTGGATGCCTCCAGTGCTTCTCCCGGATATTTTATTGGATATTTTACGGGAATGAGCGAGATACTTGCAATGCGGGAAGAATACAGGAAGAAAACGGGGCAGTCATTCACTTTGAGTGACTTTCATGAGAGATTGTTAAAGATCGGGAGTATGCCGCCTGCTTTGATGAGGGAGGCTTTGATGGAATTTTAAGAATTCTTAACCGCTGAGAACGCAGAGATTTACGCAAAGGCCACAACGGGCTTTCCTGAGGATATTTGGTATTCAGGCTGCCTTCGAGCTTTGCGACCCTTTGCGTATATTTTCTCCGCGGTCTTTGCGTTTAAGCTGCCGAGTTAAACGCATTGAGTTTGTATGACGATTACAGCGTTTTTGTTCAAGTAGCATTCAACTAACATAATATAAATCATCCATGAGACCATTCCAGAAGCCTACCATTATGCTCTTACTATTTGTTTTCGGCTGTTCATCTCCCGAAAAGAAAGTTGAGACACCTTCGGATCAGCTTACAGCTTTCTCGAATGAGTTTGCATCTTCGAAAGAAGAAGATGCAGGGATGAGCGATATGAGCATGGCTTTCTTTGATGCTGAACTGAAAAAGACCAAAGAACAATTGACAAAACTGCGGAGCATCGACAACGCGCCATTGAATGGTGATGACCTCATCGACTGGAAGTTTTCGCAGAGCATTCTGGTCGGACGCGAACTGCAACAGGAAAAAATGCAGCCTTGGAAGAAGAACCCGCGTCTGTACATGGCATTTACACGCATCTCCAACCTCCTTAGCAGCCCTGGCGCGGTTGAAGACAAAATCAAGGAGATCGACAAACGCCTGCGCCTTGTACCCACTCAACTGACAAATGCCGCTCAGCAATTGGAAGTATTTGTTCCGCGCTTTCAGGAGCTCAGCGTCTTTATGGCTGAAAATGGCAGGGTATTGTTTGAGCAAGAACTTCCAGCTTTCATTGCCAAGAATGGAAGCGCTGCGGAAGTGCTGCGTGCTCCATCAGAGGCGGCGAAGGCATCCCTGGAAACTTTTATCAGTTTTCTGAAGGAAGAATTGCCCAAGCGAACGAAGGGTGACTTTGCCATTGGCAAGGAGACTTACGAATCGATGTTGCGCGAACAATTTCTCCTTGGTTATGATGCCGACAGTTTGTGGAAGTTCGGCTGGGATCGGTTCAATGCCACTGTAAAAGAATTGGAAGCCCTGGCCAAAACGATTGATCCTCACAAAACATGGCAACAACTTGCCATCGAAATCAAGAGCGACCATCCTGCACCGGACAAAATGATTGAAGCTCACCAGGAGTGGGTAAATAAAGCGGGTGAGCATATCAAATCAAACAATCTGATTCCAATCCCCTGGAAGGAGCGCGTGAATGTCGTGCCGAGGGCAGAATATCTCCGGAAGACTTCATACTATGGAAATTTCTCCAGCGCCAAAGGACTGGACCGTGACAGCATCTATACTTCAGAATGGATGATCAACCCATTTGAAGAGTCCTGGGATGCCAGGCGCAAACAAGAGTACCTGACCGAGCACGACTGGGGTGTCATCATTGTTACCGCTCCGCACGAGACCTACGGAGGTCACCATGTGCAAGGACTATATCAGTTGCATAACCCGAGGCCATTGAGAAAAAACAATGGCATCTCCATCTTCAGTGAGGGCTGGGGACTTTACAACGAACAGCTCATGCAAGAGACCGGATTCTTTCCATCGGAACGGATACACCTGCGTCAGTTGCAGTTGAGGCTTTGGCGCAATGCCAGGGTGATCTACGATGTTGGGATGCACACTGGAAAATTAACTTATGAAGAAGCCATTTCATTGATGACCGATCGGGTCGGGTTTCTGAGGTGGGCAGCCCAATTGGAGATCGATTCATCCACAGCATCCCCTGGCTATTTCATCGGATATTTCATGGGTATGACAGAAATACTGGCTATGCGGGAAGAGTACAAAACGAAAATGGGAGACAAATTTGAGCTACGCGATTTTCATGAGCGGCTGTTGAAGATTGGAAATATGCCACCTTCTTTGATGAGGGAGGCATTGATGCTTAACCGCTCAGAACACTGAGACTAGCGCGAAGGCCACGGAACATGTATAAGAATATTGCGTATCCGGCTGCCTTTAAACTTTGCGCCCCTCTCCGTGGATTTCTTTTGCGGCCTTTGCGTTTAAGCCATCCGAGTCAAAAGCATAAAGCTTGAACTATCTAAACCGCTTGCCAGTCACCAAACTGATTCTGGAGAATCGTTGAAAATCTTGTCCGTGCCGGAATATCGAGAAACGGATATGTCACTTTTGACAAATACAAACCTTGCGGGTAAGCAGGTTCAAGTGTCTTTGGAGTTTTACGCGTGATCAGGTATTGTTCAAATTCGGCAACCGATAGCTCTCCCCTTCCAATTTCCAATAGCTTGCCAACGATGATGCGTACCATTTTACCCAGGAACCTGTTGGCTGATATCTGGAACCGCAAGCGATCACCATGCGTGTCTGCAAAGAGCGTAGCCGATGCGACATCACAGATCGTCGTGCGGTAGTCGGCGGGTGTTTTGCACAACCCTCCATAGTCATTGTATTTGGTGAGCAATCCGGTTGCCTTCTTCATCTGCGTGGTATTCAAATTCCTTTCCAGGTATAGCGCGCTCAGTCCGCTCAGGAATGGATCTTTGTACGTGTGAATGAAGTAGTCGTAGGTGCGGAGGGTTGCATCAAAGCGGGCATGCTGCTTTTCCCCTGCCGCGATGATTTCAAAGATGGCAATGTCATCGGGCAAAAGCTTATTGAGCCTGAATAATAAATCATAATCCCAGGTCTTTTCAATATCCGTATGAAAGAAAAACTGACTGGCGTGTACCTGGGCATCGGTGCGCCCACAGCCCATCACAGAGACAGGAACTTTGAGAACCTTGGTCATGGCTGATTCCACCACATGCTGCACGCTCAAAGCCTTGGCCTGACGTTGCCAACCCCGGTAATTCTGTCCGTTGAAACCTATGTGGAAGAAGTATCTCATGCTAGTGTAGTGTCAGTGGTTTATCCAATTACTTTGCGTTTATCGTATTTGCGGTTTAAATGTTCACCGCAATGACGCGAAGGCGCTAAGTCCCATAATTGCATCATCCAAGTTTGATGCATTTTTTTGTAAATTGTAATTCAATTCACAAGATGGCATCGACAGTATCAAAATCTGGTTTCAAATTGTTAGCAAAGATCAATCGTTTATTGTTACCACGATTAAGCAAACTGGATTTTAATAATTTATCCAAAACTGACAAGGTATTGATTGCATATAAGTATTGGGTTGTTCTTCATGTCCTGGACTAGGCTGCCGGCCTAGTTGAAATAGGCTTCATGCTCTTTCTGCGTACAGACCAAGAACTTCCTTTCGTGAAGATTGGTGTCCAAATACTGAACGAAGACCTCTTCCTTCCCGATGGAGGTGTCACCCACTTGTTTGATTAATGTCCGGGTTCCAGCACCATTAACGTAATAAAAGCGCGGGTATTCATCGGCAAAATGACGCCAACGCTTTCTTGAGAAAGTGGAGCGCAAGGTACCATCGGGATGGATTATCAAGACAACCTGGTCGTCCTCAACAGCCGGCATTTCACCATCCTCCCTTCCAAATTCAATCTTTAATACTCCGTGATATCCCTCCGGAACCAGGTATGCCTCATATTGGTACTCTCGTGATTCTATGAGGTAAGTGATGATCGATTCAGCTCCGAAGTAAGCGACGACTCCGATCCACCAATAGCACAGAATCAGCTTTAGTGCAAAGGCTACGCTACTTCGAAATATGAAGTAAATCCCTGCGGCGTAAATGGATGCCAGCAAAAACGGACCCACCGGCCAACTCCCACCGGAATAGAAATAGTTGGTGATGGGATTGTACAGAAGAACGGCGCTGAGTTCGAGTATGATCCCGATAATCAGGTTCCAGTTAAGGAGTGAGGAGAGTTTCATGCATCAAATGGGTGGTACGCCGGACTATTTTCCCCTACCTGTTGTAATTTTCTCCTGGGTTAAGCGATAGAACAGAATGGAGGCGCGCTTTGCCTGCATGGTCACAGTTCGGGGGTCCGCCGTTTCATTTATGGTGTGACCTCCCGATGAGCCAAGTCCCAACCCATCCATCGCCATATCAACATAGCCAGCTGTAAATGAGATATCGGCAGCTCCTGCCTTTCGTGGGTTAACTGCTACCACGGCGCCATAACCAAGGTCTTTACTAATCTTATCAAAGTAGCTGAGCAATTGATAGTTACGATCCGTTGGTGCAAGTGGTGGATAACCTTCTCCAAACGTTATCTCAGCAGTTGTATGCGGGCGATGTTTTGACACAATCTCTCTCATTGTCTCCTGGGTATTCCTAAGCTGGTCGGGGGACATAGCCCGGATGTCTCCCGTGACGATGGCCTCCTTTGCCACGATATTGCTCTTTCCATAGGCACTCCCGCCATCCATGTTCTTGTCGTGCTCCACGGTAGAGCCTGCCAGAAACATTCCCGGATTGAAAGTAAGATTTGTCTCACCGGACAAGGCCTCATAGAAACCGTTGACGATCCTCGTAGCCTCATAGATTGCACCTGCTCCGATGCTTTCAGTGAATATCTGGGATGAATGGGCTGGCACGCCTGTTACGGTCAGCTCCCAATTGGAAGAGCTTCGGCGGGCAATCACGGCGGTCTTGGGATCGCCGGCGCCATCTTCAAAGCCTATGGCGATGTCGGCTGCTTTGGCTGCTTCGATAAGATCGTAGCGTGCGAGAGAAAGTGGTTTCCCACTCAGCTCTTCATCGCCGGTCATCACAACGATAATACTCATGTCTTTAAGCAGCCCCGCATCCTGAAGTGCCTGCAAGGCATAAACAATGACCACATCCCCCCCCTTCATATCTCCTACTCCTGGTCCTCGCATCGTTGAATCATTGACCATCTTGAATTGCTGGAAAGGACTGGCTAGTTCAAATACAGTGTCCAGGTGTCCGATGAGCAAAAGTGTTTTGCCCTTTCCCTTGTGTTCAGCAATCAGGTGGCCGGCCCTTCCGAAGGGGCTACCGTCTACCCATCGGGTCTGAAAGCCAAGGGCATCAAGCTTTGCGCGAAAAACCTTACCCACTTTTTGGACCCCTTCAAAATTCATGGAGCCGCTGTTGATATTCACCACTTCTTCGAGGAGCCTGAGTGCTTCCGCTTTGTGGGCGTCCACCGAGGCAGCTATTTTCTTTTCCGGTTTGGAGAGCTGGGCATGGAGTGAAAAAGATGCGAGCAGGATCAATGCCATGTAACCAAAACAAATCTTGCTGTTCATAAGAGAAATTTAACCGGTTGAAATTACGGTTAATATTATGAATGCAAAACTGCCTGCCCGTTATCTGACAAACCGATAGGTATACTTCATCAGGAAGATATTGTGAGGCTCTACTTTTCGGATAAGAACTGGTTTAGCAGTCTACTTGATCGGTTCCGTCAATATGCCAAGGCAAGTTTGGATGCCTTCCAGGAAATTTCCGACACGAATATTTTCGTCGGAAGCATGAATGTTGCTGCCTGGGTTGGGGATGCGAACGGAGATGGCAGGTACCTTCAAGGTATTGACGAAAGGAGCAATCGGCTGAGATCCGCCCGTTGTTCTTAACTTAATAGGAACCTGGCCTGTGGCACGCAATACAGCAGACGATAGCCACACACCCAGCGGACTGTCATAGGAGGTACGGAAAGGAACTGATCCCAAAGTAGCGTGAAAGGATGCCAGCTTTTCATAGCTGGCCCGCTCAGCAGCATTCGGCTCCCCATCCACCAAATGAAAGCCCTGTCCAACGATAAACTGCTTCACCAAATCAACCTGATGCTTGCCTTCGGTTTCTTGGACCAGGCGCAAATCCATTTCTATCACCACTTCTGAAGGTATGATGGTTCGTGCTTCCTTGCCAACCTTGGCGGCTTGCATGCCTCGGATGTTCAGCGTAGGAAATTGCAGTGCCTCCTGATAGGTTGCTCCCACCGCTTCAGGTTTTGCTATGCCAAGCGTTGCCCCTTGTTCTTCGGGATCATCAGGAACCCGGTTGAGAATTTTCTTTTCTTCCTCCGATAATGCAATTCCATCATAAAACCCAGGAATGAGTACTCTTCCTTGTTCATCTTTCATAGAGGCTAGAAGTCTTGCTGCCGCAAACACCGGGTTGGGAACATAGTTGCCGAACTGACCGCTGTGCGCATCGCTTTTTGGTCCGAAGATTTTCAAGGTAATGGTGGCAATCCCACGGGCTCCAAATGTAAGTGTGGGAACATTCTTAACGCTCCTCACACCATCCATGATGACCAGGAAATCGGTAGCCAGCCTATCACTGTATTTTTCTACCACTTCAGGTAAGTCAGGCGAACCCTTCTCCTCCTGGAAGTCCATGATGATTTTGATGTTGAATTCGGGATTAATTTTTTGCTCACGAATAATGTCCAATGCCTGCATCAGCATCATCGCCGGGCCCTTGGAGTCGGCGGCAGAGCGGGCATACACCCGCCACTCAGGGTTGATGTTGGATGAAGGCCATTCCCGTGCATGCCAGGTTCCATCACTGTGCATTTCTTTCATGACGGCCATAAATGGGTTTTCCTGTGCCCATGTGGTCGCATCCACGGGCTGTCCATCAATCTGATTATAGAAGAGCACCGTCCTGGCACTTTTTTTTGATTTCAATTCGGCCAACAAGAGCGGCATACCTTCCGTCTGCAATTCCGTCACTTCAAATCCTTTCGACAGGAATGTGGCGCGACACCAATCCAGGTTGGTCTGGACTTGTTCGCGATAATTTCCGTCGTTGGGCATGCCCAGAAAAATACGGAAGTCGGCAAGGGCCTTGGGAAGTTTTTCAAGGCTTAGTTTTTGGATCCTTGCAGTTGATAACTTTTGCGCTTCGCCCGCTGTACAAAGAACAATAAGAACGATCAAGAAGTTAAGACGTGCCATGACAAGGGTTTAAAGTCATTAAGTTAGAAAAACACAAGGCATTGGGGTTAACTAATTTCTTCCCAGGATTTAAAGTATTTATCTCCCGTTTACGTCTACCCTACCAATGGGTGTAAATGCCGAAATATTGCTTCCAAATAAAGCAAAAACCAGGATTTCTGATGTAGTCAGGGAGTATGGCAAGCGCTTGCTCGGCTTTGTGCGGAAGAAGGTAAGCTCAAACGAAGAGGCCGAAGACATTCTGCAAGAGGTCTGGTACCAGTTTAGCAACCTGGCCAACATTGATGAATTGGAAAGCACCAGTGGCTGGCTCTACCGTGTGGCACGCAACAAAGTGACCGACTCATACCGCAAAAAGAAACCTGATTCCCTGGAGGATTTCATGTTTGAAACCGACGAAGGCAATCGTGTGGCGAAGGAGATATTCTTCAGGGACGACAGCAGCCCTGAAATGGATATGTTCAAGGAACTCTTTTGGGAAGAGCTGATGGATGCACTCGAGGAACTACCCACCCACCAGCGGGATGTCTTCATATGGAATGAATTAGAAGACATGACGTTACAAGAAATAGCCGAGAAGACAGGAGAAAATCTGAAGACGATCATCAGCCGCAAAGGATACGCTATCAAACAGCTGCGCATGAGACTCGAGTACCTGTATGACGATATTAACAATGCCTAACCGCAATCATTATGTACACATCAAATATTAATGGAAGAAGGCACAAATGGGCTTTCTTCCTTCTCTTGATACCCATCGTGGTGTTTGCATTGGGATCGGTGGTGATGCTTTTGTGGAATGCCATCATTCCGGAAATCACGTCCGCTCCCACAATCACTTATTGGCAAGCTATGGGATTGCTGGTATTATCCCGAATCCTGTTTGGGAACTTTAGGCCTGGCGTGGGAGGATCAAAGCCTCCATTCAGAAATCCTGGATGGCGGGAGAAGATGATGAACCTAACCGAAGAAGAAAGGCAGAAACTAAGGACCCAATGGAAGGATCGCTGTAAGCCGCGGGTTTAACACCAAGTTCATCAACCTATTTTTAAAGCCCGATTGGGCTTTTTCTATTTCATCCATTCATAGTACTAAATTCTTTTTTCGTCATTTAAAGTAATTCAGTCTTAAGGCCGTCTTCCTTCCTGAAGCCGCCTGGATATTGACAGACCTTAAACCGGTTAAGGTCTGGATCATCTAAGCGGCCATCATTAAAACAATAAACATTTACCTTATGAATAAATCAATTTTAAAACTTGCAGTCGTTGGCATCGCATTCGGGGCAGCAGCCTTCTTCATGCCTTTCTTCCTGATCAAAGCCTTTCTGGTCATTCTTATTGTGGGAACCTTATTTCGCCTCATGGGGAGACGCCGGGGACCTGGGTGGAGACACATGGCTTTCACAGACTCCATTCGCAACATGAGCAATGAAGAGTATGAGGCCTTCAAAGGCAGGTCACAAGGTGGCTGCTACCACAACAGCAATAAGAAAGAAGACAAAAAGTAATTCATCAACCCAAAAAAAAATCGATATGAAAAGAGGTACAAAATTTCTGATCGGGTTTGCTGCGGCAATCCTGACATTCTCAACCCTGGTGGCATTTATGGGTCCACCCCATACTTCCCGCCAAGGCCATTGGGATCATACTTGCTCCGGCCTACATCACAACATAAAAGCGGATTCCATCCACCAATCTAACAAGAAATAGCACGGGCTCCTGTTAGGCCGTATCCAC
>JAYVEZ010000194.1:0-3277 GCA_043773645.1 Cytophagales bacterium | reverse complement strand
CTTTACCTTCAATATTCCATCTTTCCATTGAAAAAACGCATCGCCATTCTCGGTTCCACAGGCTCCATCGGCTGCCAGGCTTTGGAGGTCATCCAGGCACAGCCGGAGTCTTTTGAAGTGGAGGTACTGACGGCGCAGAACAATGCCGCGCTGCTGATCGAGCAGGCAAAGAAATTTAAGCCCAATGCTGTCGTGATCGCCAATGAAGATCATTATGAAGCGGTCAAACAGGCATTGAAAAACGAAAACATAAAAGTCTTTGCCGGTAACAATGCCCTTTCCTCCGTGGTGCAGATGGATACCATCGATATTGTACTCGCTGCTTTGGTGGGCTATTCCGGGCTTCGTCCTACCATCAAAGCCATTGAAGCAGGGAAGACTGTGGCATTGGCCAATAAAGAGACCTTGGTGGTGGCCGGCGATCTCATTACCCGTTTGGCCAAAGAGAAAGGAGTCAATATTCTTCCAGTTGACTCAGAGCATTCAGCCATCTTTCAATGCCTGGTAGGCGAGTTTCACAATCGGATCGAAAAAGTTATTTTGACGGCCTCCGGAGGTCCCTTTCGGGGAAAGAAGCGAAAAGATCTTCAACACGTGACGCGTGCCGAGGCCCTCAAGCATCCCAACTGGACCATGGGCGCCAAGGTTACCATCGATTCAGCCTCCCTGATGAACAAGGGGCTGGAAGTCATTGAAGCCAAATGGCTCTTTGGTTTGAAACATGACCAGATTGAAGTGGTGGTGCACCCGCAATCGATCATCCATTCCCTCGTTCAATTTGAAGACAGCTCAATGAAGGCACAACTCGGACTGCCAGACATGCGTTTACCCATTCAGTTTGCCCTGTCGTACCCGCATCGCATGAAAAGTGTATTTCCAAGATTTGACTTTGCCAATTATCCTGCCCTGACGTTTGAAAAGCCCGATACAGAAACTTTTCGTAATCTTGCGCTCGCGTTTGAGGCCCTGCACCGCGGTGGAAACAACCCTTGCGTGCTCAATGCAGCAAATGAAGTAGCTGTCGAGGCGTTTTTGAAGGATCGAATCGGGTTTTTGGAAATGTCTGACCTTGTGGAACAATGTTTGATGAAATCGGATTATATCCGTGAGCCCAGCCTGGAAGATTACGTGAATACCGACAAATTGACACGGATTCGGGCAAATGAGTTTATTAAGTGAATCGAGAACCGTTAACAATCAACATCTGAAGAAATGGAAGGAATGATCATGACGGCACAGCTTCTGCTGAGTCTTTCAATATTAATTGTAGTACATGAATGGGGCCACTTTATTACGGCCCGAACTTTTGGAATCAGGGTGGAGAAGTTCTACCTCTTCTTTGACTTCCTATTCCCCATGGCCAATGTCATGAACTTCTCCTTGTTGAAGATCAAGAAAGGTGATACTGAATATGGCATTGGTTGGTTTCCCCTGGGTGGCTATGTAAAAATCGCCGGTATGGTGGATGAAAGCATGGACAAAGAGGCCATGAAAGCACCCGCCCAGCCCTGGGAGTTCCGTTCTAAAAAGCCCTGGCAGCGATTGATAGTCATGTTGGGGGGAATCATCGTCAATGTGATCGTGGGTGTGATCATTTTCATTGGACTTACTTTCTTTCTCGGAGACACGTATATCCCGAAAAACTATGTAAACACCCACGGTGGTATCCATGCACTGGAGCTGGGCGAACAATTGGGATTGAAGACAGGTGATCAACTGGTAAATATTAACGGAAAGGACTTTGATGATTTTCAGGATCTGGTAAAACCGGATGTGTTGCTGTCGCAGTCTTCCTATTACACCATATCCCGCGCAGGTCAGGAAATCAAGATTGAGATCCCCGGCAACTTTATTGAAAACTTTAATAAGAAAAGTGCCGCCAGCAGTTTTGTAGCACCCCGGATTCCTGCTGTGGTAGGTTATGTATCTGAAAAGAGTTTGGCCGAACAGGTGGGTTTGAAGATTGGTGATGCGATGGTTGAAATCGATGGTCAGCCCGTGAAGTATCAGGATGAGGTAATGAAAATCGTAAGGAGCGGGCCCCGCGACTCGATTTCTTTTAAAGTAAAACGAGGAGAGTCCCTGCTTGCGTTCCATGAGGGTTTCAAAGGCAGGGAAATGATCGGGTTTGCTCCACAAGGATTGGACAAAAAGGATTTGGCTTACATTCAATATGGTGTCGGGTCATCCGTGGTTCTGGGAACAGAGAGGGCCTTCGGTGTGATCTTTGTTCAGCTAAAAGCCTTTAAGAAGATATTCACTGGCGAGATTTCATTTAAAAAATCGTTGTCCGGCCCCATCGGCATGGCACAAGCTTTTGGATCTGAATGGGACTGGGAACGCTTCTGGAGAATGACAGGCTTGTTATCAATGGTGCTTGCCTTCATGAATCTCCTCCCCATTCCTGGCTTGGACGGAGGATATGTGGTATTCCTTCTTTATGAAATGGTGAGTGGTCGCGAGCCAAACGAAAAAGTATTCGAAACGGCACTGAAGATTGGCATGGCCATACTCCTCGTGCTCATGGTCTTTGTGTTCTACAACGACATTGCGAAAGTCTTCACAGGCAATTAATGGTAATACTTAAAAGCAAAGGGGTGGTTGGATAATCCAGCCACCCCTTTTTGTATACAATAACAATCTTCTTACAGGCCTTTGCGGAAATCAAGTGGTGGCTTGCGGTCTCCAATCAGTGACTTGTACTGAAACCCCGCACCAGTCTTTTCATTGAGTTCTTTTTTAGCTTTTTCGAGGACGGAGGGGTTGTTGAACAAGTCAACCCCCGTCATCGCAATGGTCTTAGCCGCATTGATCATGGCTTTAAAACCAATGCTCATGCCGCCGGTAGCAACCGCTTGCCAGGAATGGGGAGGAGTTCCAGGAATCCAGGTGGCCGTACCCAGTCCAGCGGTAGGTACTACCCAGGTGATGTCTCCCACATCGGTACTTGCGGGAAAGAAACCTCCCGTCTTAAATGGCTGCACCACCGATGCATCATGAATATCAGGTGCCTTGAATGTAAAAGAGCTTTGAAGCTTTTTCGCAAATTCAACTTCTTCCGCAGTGTAATTGACTCCCCCTACAGTTTTGAGATTGTTGTACATCAGGCGGGCCAGGGTCTCATTGGGGAGGAGGTTGTAGGAACCGGAAATCACTTCATACTTCATGGAAGTTTCAGTGCCTGTGGCGGCACCATCGGCACACTTGACCACGCGGTCCCAGATCTCTGCCAATTGTCGAGCGTCCGGATGACGCACCATGTATTCAACTTCTGCGA
>JAYVEZ010000193.1:0-5171 GCA_043773645.1 Cytophagales bacterium | reverse complement strand
ATCAAAGTAGCGAAAGAAGTAAAAGTGGGAGATACGATCACGTTGGTTGATAACCCTGGGGAGGCAATCAAAGGATTCGAAGACGTGAAGCCGATGGTCTTTGCCGGTATCTATCCTGTGGATACCCACGAATTTGAAGAGCTGCGTGCCTCCATGGAGAAACTGCAACTCAATGATGCTGCCTTGGTTTGGGAACCGGAAACATCCGCTGCGCTTGGGTTTGGCTTTCGTTGCGGATTTCTGGGCATGCTCCACATGGAAATCGTACAAGAGCGCCTGGAGCGTGAATTCAACATGACTGTGATCACCACAGTTCCTTCGGTAAAGTTCAAGGCACTGCTCACCAATGGAAAGGTGATTGAAATCAATGCTCCTTCCGAGATGCCCGATCCGACTTTTATGAGTATGATCGAAGAGCCTTATATCACGGCCCAGATCATCACCAAGTCAGAATACATCGGAGCGATCATTGGTTTGTGTATGGACAAGCGAGGCATCATTAAGAACCAGACGTATCTGACTTCTGACCGCGTCGAGCTGAGCTTTGAGATGCCTTTGGCGGAAATTGTGTTCGATTTTTTCGATAAACTAAAAACCATTTCAAGAGGCTATGCCTCATTGGACTATCACCTGATTGGCTTTCGCGAATCTGACATGGTGAAGTTGGATGTGCAGTTGAATGGTGAAAAAGTAGACGCGCTTTCAGCCATTGTGCACCGCGCCAAGGCCTATGATTGGGGAAGAAAATTGTGTGAAAAACTAAAAGAGCTCATTCCACGACACATGTTCGAGGTAGCCATTCAGGCGACGATTGGACAGAAGATCATTGCCCGCGAGACAGTCAGTGCAATGCGCAAGAACGTGTTGGCCAAGTGTTACGGTGGTGATATTTCACGTAAGCGGAAACTGCTGGAGAAACAAAAGAAAGGAAAGAAACGCATGCGCCAGGTGGGCTCGGTGGAAATACCCCAGGAAGCATTCATGGCCGTATTGAAACTTGATTGACGGATTCTTATTGACCCATGGCAGAGACAGCGACAAAAACCTACACGATCATCGACGGCCGCAAGGTGGCCAATGAAATAAAACTGGAAATCGCCCAGAAAGTGATCGAGCGCAAGCAGGCCGGAAAGAAGATTCCGCATCTTGCTTTTATCCTGGTGGGTGATGATGGCGCCAGTCAAACGTATGTGGATCACAAGGTGAAGGCATGTAAAGAAGCTGGCTTTCATTACACCATGATGCGCTTTGCGGATACGATTTCTGAAGAGAAACTGAGCAAGCACATCGTTCACGTTAACAACGACGATGACGTGGATGGCTTTATCGTTCAGCTTCCACTGCCAGCCCACATTTCTGTGGAGCGCATTACAGATAAAATCCGTCCCGACAAGGATGTGGATGGCTTTACCAATCGCAACTTCGGAAGCATCATTTCCAAGGTGCCGCTGCTGATGCCGGCAACTCCTTGGGGGGTGATTGAACTGCTGAGAAGATATGACATCAAGACAGAAGGAAAACATTGTGTTGTGGTTGGGGCGAGCCGAATTGCCGGTGCACCGTTGAGCATGATGCTCGTGGAGCAAGGTCACGCCACGGTCACCATTTGTCACAAATACACCGAGAACCTTCCCCAATACACGAGAAGCGCTGATATATTGTTTGTAGCAGTGGGCAAACCAGGACTGGTTACGGCAGATATGGTCAAAGAAGGTGCGGTAGTAATTGACATTGGCACAACCAAGGTAGAAGATCCTTCAAAGCCCAACGGCTTCAGTATCAAAGGCGATGTTGACTTCAAGAATGTAGCGCCAAAATGTTCCTTCATCACCCCCGTGCCCGGCGGCATTGGCCCCATGACCATTGCATCCCTTCTACTCAATACCCTTCGCGCAACCGAACTTCGCCACCCCTAGGGTACCAAACATCAACACCTGAACACCTGAACACGTCAACACCTCAACACATCAACACCTCAGCCCATAAACACGTAAGCACTTTACCCTTAATGGAAGACTTCTACACCATTCAGGGAGAAGGCTCCTTCCAGGGCCATGCTGCCTACTTCATCCGACTCGGTGGCTGCGACGTAGGTTGCGTGTGGTGCGATGTAAAAGAATCCTGGCCAATGGAAGCACATCCCAAAGTCGAGATCGGAGAGATAGCATCCAGAACCAAAGAATCGGGTGCTGCGATTGCGGTGGTGACTGGTGGTGAGCCTGCCATGCACGACTTGTTCGGGTTGACTGCTGGATTGAAGAATGCAGGCCTTCGTACGCACATTGAGACATCCGGGGCTTATCCCCTTACGGGAATGTGGGATTGGATTTGTCTTTCGCCAAAGAAATTCAAGTCTCCGGATCCTTCCATTTACCCAAAGGCCCAGGAATTGAAAATCATTGTCTACAACAAGAGTGATTTTGAATGGGCGGAAAGGGAAGCGTCTAAGGTCTCCGTTGGCTGCCGGCTGTTTCTACAGCCAGAATGGTCGAAAGAGAAGGAAATGGTGCCGCTGATCATTGATTTTGTGAAAAGTCATCCCCGATGGGCAATTTCTCTTCAGGTTCATAAATACATGAACATCCCCTGATGACGTTATATCAACTGAAACCAATTTGTCGGTAATGAAAAAGGGAGTCTTCTTCTTGCTTTTGCTGGCATGTCTTGGGCTTGAGGCACAGCCAGTGTTGAGCACCAAGAACAAAAAAGCGATTGAACTCTACAATGAAGCTGACAATTACCGGGTGCGGGGCGAATATCCGCAGGCGATGACTCTGCTCAAACAGGCAATGGATAAAGATAAGAATTTCTCGGAAGCTTATTTCCGATTGGCCCTGATCTACAAGTCTCTGCGAGAGTATCCTAAAGCCACAGATTATTATCTCCAGGGTTTGGGACTGAACATGGATGTCAGAAAACAGAAACCGTATTTCTTCGAATTGGGTGAAGTGTATTTGCTTCGGGGCGACTATGACAAATCCCTTCAGTTTCTTAACCGTTACCTGGACAATGAAATTGTCAACAAAGCAAAGATTGACCAGGCATCGATGTGGAAGCGCAACGCAACGTATGCGCTGCGTAACCAAAAGTCCGCCAATCAATTTCAGCCGCACGAACTGAGTGACACGGTCAATGCATTCGCCATGCAATATTTTCCTGTGCTGACAGCGGATGAGCAAGAGCTTATTTTTACGCGTCGTCTGGGAGGAGGTCAGGAAGATGATGAAGACCTCGTTGTAAGTAGAAAAGACGTACGCGGAAGATGGATGAGACCAGTCGCGATTTCGTCCAACATCGACTCGCGCCTGAATGAAGGCACCTGTACGATCTCCGCAGACGGACGTCAGCTCATCTTCACTTCATGTATTGGGCGGCGCGGATATGGAAGCTGCGACCTGTTTGAAAGTAGAAAAATTGGGGAAGAGTGGACAATTCCGGTAAACCTTGGCCCTCAAATCAACTCAGCCGCCTGGGAATCACAGCCTTCACTTTCGTCGGACGGAAGGATGTTGTTCTTTGTTTCGGATCGCCGGGGTGGTGTTGGTAACAAGGATATTTATGTATCCTACAAGCTGAGTGATGATCGCTGGACCCCGGCGGAAAACCTGGGCCCTAAAATCAATTCGCCTTATGAAGAGATATCTCCCTTTATTCATGTCAATGGTCGAACCCTATTCTTCGCTTCCAACGGAAGACAGGGTTTTGGCGGATTTGATCTTTACCGGACCGAACGGGAAAACACACAATGGACTGAACCCGTGAACTTTGGTTCCCCTGTCAATACATACGAAGACCAATTCTCTCTTTTCATCACGGCTGACGGTCAACGGGGTTTTTATTCGCATGAAGAAAACGGAAAAATGAATTCTTCGAAAATCATAGAAATCACCATCCCGGAGGAACTTCAGTTGCGGTATAAAAGCAATTACGTGAAGGGAATTGTGTACGATAAAAAGACAAAGCAACCATTGAAGGCCCGTGTTGAGCTTTTCAACATCAATAAAAATGAATTGACATCCTCCGTTAATTCCGATTCCCTTACGGGCGAATACCTGATGGTGTTGACCCAGGGCGCCGATTATGGATTGTATGTCAGCCGGCCTGGGTATCTCTATCAAAGCCTGAATTTTGATTATGAAGTGGAGGCCAATTTTACGCCGGTGGCCATGGATGTTTTCCTGGATCCGGTTGAAATGGGAGCTTCTGGTATTCTGAATAATATTTTTTTCGATCTGAATAAATATGAATTAAAAGATAAGTCCATCACTGAACTTGACAAGGTATTGCGATTTCTGAATGAGAATCCAACCATCCGTGTAGAGATCAGTGGTCATACAGATAATCTTGGAACCCCGGCTTACAACCTTCAGCTTTCACAAAAACGCTCGCAGGCCGTTGCGGAATATCTGGTAGCGCATGGTGTTGAATCCAAACGATTACTTCAAAAGGGCTATGGAGCCGACAAGCCCATCAAACCAAATGATACGGAAGAGAATAGGCAAATTAATCGCCGCATTGAATTTAGGGTAGTGCGTTGAATTTATACTCTTGCCAATAGCCTCAAATTGAATCCTCAACCTCGGACACTGAATGCTAAACCAGGAACCCAGAACCCGGAACTCGAAACTCAGAGCCTCATCAAGTAGTTCTGCACGTAATCCGTCGTTCCTTCTTCCAATGAATGGAATGGCTTAGTATATCCAATCTTCCTCAGCTTTTCCATTCTCGCTTCGGTAAAATATTGATACTTGTCGCGGATGTCGATGGGCGTATCAATGAATTCAATGCTTTCAGGTTTGTTCAAGGCTTTAAACACGGCCCGTGTCAAATCAAGAAAGGTCCGCGCTTTGCCTGAACCAAGGTTGTAAATGCCGGAATGCTTCCGGTGGTGCATGAAAAACGAACAAACATCGACGACGTCTTTGACATACACAAAGTCCCGCATCTGCTCACCGTCCTTATATGCTGGATTGTGTGAGCGGAACAACTTCATCTTTCCGCTTTGCTGAATCTGGTTGAATGCATGCCAGATCACAGAGGCCATGCGTCCTTTGTGGTATTCGTTGGGACCATACACATTGAAGAATTTAAGGCCAGCCCAGAATAGGGGCTTCTCTTTTTGTTTAAGTGCCCACACGTCAAAATCCTGCTTCGACTGGCCGTAAGGATTT
>JAYVEZ010000192.1:0-3393 GCA_043773645.1 Cytophagales bacterium | reverse complement strand
GTCTGGCGATCCGATTGGTACAGGTGGGTATTAGGACTATGAATCAACACCAACGCGAACAAGCCGAGAAGTTTGGTGTGGAAGTGATTGCCATGAAGGACTGGCAGGATTCTTATCGCTTTGATTTTGAAGGCCCTGTTTATCTTTCATTGGACATGGATGCCATTGATCCGGCCTTTGCACCGGGCGTCTCCCACCGTGAGCCGGGGGGATTTACCTCACGCCAGGTGATCTCCATGTTGCAGAACCTTTCCCCCAATGTGGTGGGCGCCGACATCGTAGAATTCAACCCCACCCGCGATCCATCAGGCATCACTGCCATGCTAGCCGCCAAACTCTACAAAGAACTGCTCGACCTCCTACTCAGCACCAACCCCGAACCCTAAACCCGGAACCCAGAACCCTGAACCCGGAACCCAGAACCCTGAACCCAGAACCCTGAACCCTGAACCTGAACGTGAGCCGTTGTATACCCACTATTCTTTATATCATGATCTCCTGGCAAGCCTCCGCTCAGGAATACAACCTTATCCTCCGCCATGGGACAATCTATGATGGATCGGGGACCCAATCCTTCGTCGGGGATGTAGCATTGAATGCAGACACCATTGCAGCCATGGGTGATTTGACCGGGGCGAAAGGAAAAACGGAAATCGATGTAAGTGGATTGGCCATCGCACCAGGGTTTATCAACATGCTCAGCTGGGCCGATGGCACCTTGTTACAAGATGGCCGTGCCGTGAGCGACCTCAAACAAGGCGTCACGCTGGAGGTCTTTGGTGAAGGATGGAGTCCGGGCCCCCGCAAGCGCAAGCCTGGAGATAAATTGTGGACGACCCTGGGCGGATACTTTGATCACCTTCAAAAAATTGGTGTCAGTCCCAACTTCGCCTCGTTTGTCGGTGCTACCACCGTTCGCGCTTTTGTGATCGGATATCAAAACAGGAAGCCCACTGCGGGTGAAATGTTACAAATGAAAGAGCTTGTGAAGCAGGCGATGGAAGAGGGCGCCATGGGGGTGGGTTCTTCACTGATTTATTCGCCTGCGACGTTCGCGGATACGGAGGAATTGATTGAATTGTGCAAAGTGGCTCATCAGTATGGCGGGATGTACATCACACACATGAGGAGTGAGAGCGATGAAATATTTTCTGCCCTGAATGAAACATTTCGCATTGCCCAGGAAGCTGACGTGACGACAGAGATCTATCACATCAAAATCAACCAGCAACGCAACTGGAATAAAATTGACACGGTAGTATTCAAAATAGACAGCGCGCAAAGGGCCGGGCTGAGAATTTCCGCAAACATTTATCCCTACAACGCGAGCGCCACCGGATTGAAAGAACGCATTCCGAATTGGGCCCAGGAAGGTGGAATCGGTGAGCTGCGAAAGCGGATCCGAAACCCCGAAGCAAGAAAAAAAATATTGTTCGACATGGAGAACGGTATCCCTTCCCGCAACTCAGACCCCAAAGATGTGATGCTCCTTGGCTTCAAAAAGGATTCACTCTCTCTGCGATACAAGGGCAGGCGACTCGATGAAGTGGCCCGCCTTCACGGAAAGAATGCGGACGAGACCGTGCTGGATTTACTCATCGCCGACGGGGCGTCTATTCCGGCAGTGTACTTTCTTATCTCTGAAGAGAATATGGTTCGGATGCTGCGGCAGTCCTACGTGAGCGCTGGATCTGATGCCGGGGCATTGGCACTGACGAAGGAATTCACAAACCAGGGAACACACCCCAGGGCCTATGGTACATTTGCCAAAATCCTTGGCAAGTACGTTCGGGATGAAAAGGTGATGAGCCTGGCGGAGGCAGTGAGAAGAATGACCACGTTGCCCGCATCGCACTTGAAAGTCAAAAAGCGAGGAGCCCTTCGCAAAGGATTCTTTGGTGATGTCGTGGTGTTTGATCCCGGAAAAATTCAGGACCATGCGACCTTTGAAAACCCACACCAATATGCCACAGGAGTCACACACGTTTTTGTGAATGGCATTCAGGTAATCAAAGACGGTGAACACACCGGCGCCAAGCCGGGGAGGTGTGTGCGAGGCCCCGGGTGGAAGTCGCAATGAATTTAATCTGTCCAAACCTGCGCAATCTGTGGCTAATTATTTTCACTCCAACGAAACTTATCAGGAAATCAGTACAGCGCAGTAAATTGTACTTAAAAGGAGTGGGACTAGATTTGAGATACCTTTTTAGCCACAGATGACACAGATTGCCACAGAAAATAAATGGTCGGATTTTCGCTACAAAAATCAAACTTATGAAGTGATAGGCATTTGCATGGATGTGCACCGCACGCTGGGCAATGGATTTCTAGAAATTGTTTATAAAGATGCCATTGAATTTGAGCTGAGAAAGAGGGAAATGAAATACGATCGTGAAAGGGAATATAAAATAGAATACAAAAACATCATCCTGCCGCACAAGTTCTTTGCTGACTTTGCAATTGATAATCAAATCATCCTTGAGGTCAAGGCTTCAGAGGGAGGCTTAGCGGATGAGCAGGTAGCGCAGACAATTAATTATCTGAAGGCTTCAGGGTGTAGAGTAGGATTGTTGGTGAACTTTGGAAAGACGAGCCTTGAGTATAGAAGATTAATATTTTAGCAACGGATTTACACTGATTTAATCTTGTGAAAATCTGTGTAATCTGTGGCTACTTATTTTATTAAGCGTACAGCGCCACCTTCTGCTCTGCCACCCTTTCACTATCAACGTACTCATCATAGGTCATCAGCTTATCTATGAATCCATTCGGAGTAATCTCTACAATTCGTGTCGCCACCGTCTGCATGAATTCATGATCGTGAGAAGTGAAGAGTACCGTTCCCGGGAAATCTTTCAGGGCATTGTTGAAGGCCGTGATCGACTCCAGGTCAAGGTGGTTGGTGGGTTCATCCAGGATCAGTAGGTTGGCACCTGCCAGCATCATGCGGGAAATCATGCAACGCATCTTTTCACCTCCGGAGAGAACACTGCATCGCTTGAAAACCTCTTCACCCGAAAACAGCATCTTTCCCAGGAACCCGCGAATATAAACCTCATCCTTGTTTTCATCCGCCGCAAACTGGCGCAGCCAATCCACGAGGTTATCATCCGACTTAAAATACGCTTCGTTATTGACCGGCAGGTAAGCAGGGGTAATCGTTTGGCCAAATTTATAGCTGCCGGAATCGGATTTGCGCTCCCCGCTCAGAATTTGAAAGAGTGCTGAAATCGCCTGGCTGTCCTTGCTGAGGAAAGCGATCTTGTCACCCTTGTTCACAAATATTTCAAGGTCCTTAAAGAGCACACCCCCGTTGGCGGTGCTTTTAAGATTTTCGATGTGCAAAATCTGATCGCCAGCGGTGCGCGCCTGTTGAAAAATAATGGCTGGATA
>JAYVEZ010000191.1:0-2416 GCA_043773645.1 Cytophagales bacterium | reverse complement strand
AACTGGATGTCTGCGCGACCTGCGTTTGAGTGCTCCGTGATGTTGTGAATCAATTCCTGAAGTATGCGATAGATCTGCTGAATCTGGTCTGGCCGCAGGTGCTCGCGATAGTCAAACTGCTGAAGTTTAATATCGACGACGGTGTTCTTTCTGGCCTCTACGATAAGTTTTTCAATGAGTGGCATCAGTCCGGAGATATGCGCGGTGGGTGGCGCCAGGTCGTGCGAAAGCAATCGGATGTCTTTTATTATTTCATCAAGTTGAATCGAGGAATTTTCAGTGCTTTGCTGGATTCCCCGCTTCAGGTGACTCAAGCGGCTACCGATGTCATCGTGCAGTTCTCCCGCAATGCGGGTGCGCTCTTTTTCAACGCCGCTGATATAATGTTGATACATCTCTTTTTGTTGCACAGAAAGCTTGACCGTCAGTTCGGTCCGCTCCCGTTCACTTTGTCGGTAAAGAATGACCAGTGCCACAGACAAAAGCATGGCTTCAAAAAAATACGCGATGAGTACCGGGCTTAGTCCAATGTATTGAAATACACCAAATGCGTAGGTCAGAATACTGAAAACCGAAGCGGCCACCAGCGTACCATAGGCTATCAAATAGAAAATCGCAATGACCCTGTTGGTGAACAGCGCTTTGATTCCGCTGTACGCCAACAATACGAGCCCCGTCAGCATCACCAAATTGATGACGGGAATAATGACGGTACTGTATTTGAACATGAATTCTCCAAACAGCCAGCCCGCCACAATCAGCGCCAGGATGAAATAGAAAAGTCCGTTCAATACTTTGTGCACCCTTAGCAAATACTTCCGTGTTTGGAGCAGGCCTTGCGAAAATTTTATCAAAAAGATGAAACCGTAGGTGCCTAACTGAATGATGGCCGGGGCGTCAAAATCAGCCAAGCCCGGAAACAGGTATTGAAATCCAAATCCCTGCTCCGTAAAACCAAACACGGCTGCAGATAGAATGTACAGGAAGTACCAAAGAAAAATTACTCTTCTAAGCATGATGGACGCCACAAACGCAAACACCGCGCAAAAGGAAAGAAACCCAGTCCAAAATCCCATCAGCAGGTTCTGGCTGTAGTTGCTTTCATGTACCGCCTCCTTCGTTGCAATCCACATGGGCAGAGAAAGGCTGTTGTAATGTTGCACCATGATCAACAACGTGTAGGATTCATCATGTCCGCATGAAATTGGAAAGTCAAAATAGCGGTTCGGGACAGGACGTCTATAGAAATTATAATGAATGCCCGTTTCGTACAGCGGAAGAAGAGAATCTCCACGCACCCGGTAAAAAGTCATGCGGTACAAATGCGGCTGACGGATTTCCAGGAACAGGTTCTGGCTTTTGTTTGAAACATTTTTAACTGTAACCGCCAGCCAGTAATATCCATTGATGGGGCCAAAGTGGATTTTATTCACCTGTTGAGTGATCCTGGGCTTCTGAAGAAAAACCTTCCACGCCGAATCCGCCGTCAATTCGACACCCGTGTTAAAATATCTGAAATAGGGGTTGGCCAGAAGTTCCTTGAATCCCGGCTGCAGCAACAACGTATCCGTTTGGGCATGCGAAGGCAACGACGCAAAACCGCAAAGCAGCAGCAAAACAGTATACAACCTGGAATTCAAGGGGTCTCTGGTATATATGAAAGCAAGAAAATAGTCCTTAGTATGTCAATACCCATCCAAGGGTATTTACGAAGTACAATCAGATCATGTGATTTTCAAACGCAAACCTCACGAGGTCACTGCCCTGGTTGAGGCCCAATTTCTTCATGATGTTTTTCTTGTGCGTGCGCACCGTGTGCAAACTCAAAAAAAGCTGTTCGGAAATCTGTTCAGGAGATTGCCCTTTGGCAAAGAGGCAGATGATTTCAATTTCCCGTTTTGTGAGTTTCATTTTTTCAATGAACTCAACCCGTGACTGTGCATGGTTGTTTCTCAGCTTTTGAAGTGAGGGGGGCAAGTAAAAATCCGTATCCTCAAGTTTGTCGAGGGCATCGATCAATTCCTGGGTGTTGGCGTTCTTTAAGAGATATCCATTCGCGCCAAGCTTCCGCGATTTTTCAATCAGCGATTCGTCTTCATACATCGTTACGATGACCACTTTCAATTGCGGAAAAAGCGGCCGCACTTTTGTAAGAATGGAAAACCCATCGGTGGGGCCCAGGTTCAGGTCCAGCAAAAGAATGTCAATGGCATTAGAATTAAGGAGAGATAGCAGTTCTGCTTCATTGCGCGCCTGGCCGGTGAGTTGAAAGCGGGGATGAACTGACAACAATACACGAAGGCCGTCGGCAAACAGCGCGTGGTCTTCGCAGATAACAATTTTGCGAGGGGTCATAGATTAAAGCCTGATTTCAATATACACCATTTGGTGTAGTTGCCCTTAATGGTGTAAGAAA
>JAYVEZ010000190.1:0-9369 GCA_043773645.1 Cytophagales bacterium | reverse complement strand
GTCAGGATGAAGAGTAGCGTTAAAGGGCGAGGCGAAAGGTTGCCACAGATTGCACGGATGAATGCAGAATTTTATCCGTGGTAATCCGTGTCATCCGTGGCAAGAGAAAACTCTTATAAGTGTGATATTTTAATTCCGATAGTCAGCACCCGGTGTCAGGATGCAGCGAAGTGTTAAATGGAGAGTCCATAGGTTGCCACAGATTGCACGGATGAATGCAGGATTTTGTCTGTGGTAATCTGTGTCATCTGTGGCTAAGCTATCTGCAACAAATACGGTTCATTATGTCCGAACGTCAGCACTCGGTGTCAGGATGAAGAGTAGCGTTAAAGGGCGAGGCGAAAGGTTGCCACAGATTGCACGGATGAATGCAGAATTTTATCCGTGGTAATCCGTGAAATCCGTGGCTAAAGGTGTCTTCAACAAGTACCGTTCATTATGCCCGATAGTCAGCACCCGGTGTCAGGATGCAACGTAGTGTTACATGGGAGAGTCGAAGGGTTGCCACAGATTGCACGGATGAATGCAGGATTTTGTCTGTGGTAATCTGTGTCATCTGTGGCTAAAGGGTGTCTTATTTTATGCCAATGGATTGGCTGATGAGTCTATACAAGCTCTGCCAATTCCAACCACCGGGCAGTCTTTGACTCAATTTGATCTGTGACCTTCTTTATCTGTTGCGCCCATTCCATCAGTTGAATATGCCCTGCCTTTCCATCATTCAATTTCTCAGTGAGTGAGGTTTTTTCCAGTTCCAGTTGCTGTATCTCTTTTTCCAGGGAGGCGTATTCCTGCTTTTCTTTGATGGTCGTCTTCTTTTTGCCAGCCGGCAATTCGGCTGCTTTGGGTGAAGCCACCGCTTTCACAATTTCCTCCTGGTCCACCACACCGTCAGTAAGCGAGTCGCGGTAGTAGGTATAGTTGCCATTAAACATTTTGATTTTGCCGTCGCCTTCAAAAATAAAGAGCTGATCGACCAGGTGGTCCATAAAGTAGCGATCGTGGGATACCAGCACGAGGCATCCTGTGAATTTCTCCAGGAAGTCCTCCAATACATTGAGTGTGTCAATATCGAAGTCATTGGTAGGCTCGTCCAATACCAAAAAATTTGGACTCAGTACCAGGAGCTTGAGCAATTGCAGTCTTTTCTTTTCACCACCGCTGAGCTTGTCAATGAACGTATATTGTTTCTCGGGCGGAAATAGAAAATTCTCCAGAAACTTTGATGCGGAGACCTGGGTTCCATCCGACAGGGTAATGAACTCCGCAATCTCTTTGACTTCCTCAATGATCCGGTTGCCTGGATTGAGCACCATGGCATCTTGTTTGAAGTAGCCGAATTTCGTCGTCAACCCGGGCATGACGATGCCGGTATCGGACTTAAGTTGTTGTGTGATGATATTCAGAAAAGTAGATTTCCCAATCCCATTTTTCCCCACCACACCAATGCGATCAAATTTCTTGAAGACATAAGAGAAGTCTTCGATCACCACCTGATTTCCGTATTTCTTTGAGATGTGCTCAACCTCAAGAATTTTTCCTCCTTGCCTTGATTCCCTGATGTCGAGTTCAAGCCTGTCTTTCTTCAGGTCTTGCGAAGCAACCTCTTTCAATTCGTAGAAAGCCTCGATTCTGTATTTTGCCTTGGTGCCACGGGCACGGGGTTGCTTGCGCATCCATTCCAACTCTTTTTTGAGAAGGTTCCGGGCCTTCGTCACCTCGGTCTTGAGCATTTCTTCCCGATCTGATTTCTTCTCCAGGAAATAAGCATACTTGCCTTTGTATCGGAAAAGTTTGCCACGGTCAAGTTCAATGATCTCGGTGGCCACATTGTCCAGAAAGTAACGGTCGTGGGTCACCATGATCAACGTAATGTTTGGACCGGACAGGTATTCCTCCAGCCACTCGATTGCCGACAAATCAAGGTGGTTGGTGGGCTCATCCATGATGATGAGGTCGGGGCTCGCCAAAAGAAGCTGGGCCAGAAAGATCCGCTTTTTCTGCCCCCCGGATAGTTCGCCAAATTTCTTGTCGAGGTCTGGCACGTCCAACTTGCTGGTAACTTCATGCACCTTGGCATCGTAGTCCCAGGCATTGTATTCTTCCATTTTCTCCAGGGCAGCCTGCATCCGGGCGGCTGGCACCTCCGGGTGATGGAGGCAATCCTCATATTCTTTAACAGCTGCAGCTACCTTGTTAGAAGCATCAAAGAGAATGTCCTTAACAAACTGATTATTATCTACTTGTGGCTGTTGAGTGAGGAATCCCAATCGGATTCCGTCACGCGTAACCACCTTTCCGGAATCTGATTTAAGCTCCCCGGTCAATATTTTCAACAGGGTAGATTTGCCGACGCCATTGTTGCCCACCATGGCGAATTTCTCACCTTGGGAGATTCCTAAAGAGATGTCCTTGAACAGCCATTTGTCATTGAATGTCTTGGAAATGAGCTCGGCAGAAAGATAATTCACGGCGTTCTGTTAAAATGAGGCGCAAAGATACACGGTAAGAGCAAGTGGAAAAGCCCCGGTTCTTTACATTCTTTGTGTTTCTTCAATACCGAGCCATGGAAGTGCCGACTCAAATGCAAGCGAATGCCACCACTGTAGGATCTGGCCTTTCCCGCCAGATGGGATTACTTGGATTGGCATCGACCGGAATCTGCTCCATGTTGGGCGCGTCAATTTATGTCGTGCCATTCATGATTCAACGCAATGTGCCTGGCATTGGACCCTATGTATTGCCGGCTTTTCTGGTAGCCGCCATCCCGGCGATATTGGCTGCGTTTGCCTACAGCATCCTGGCATCTGCGATGCCACGTGCTGGAGGAAGTTACATCTATGCCAGTCGTGGCCTGCATCCGTACCTCGGGTTTGTCGCCAGCTTTTCGCAGTGGTTTGGTCTTTCCATCATTATCGGTGTTGTCTCCTATGTCATAGTTCCATTTTTACGAGACATAGCCACGGCCATGCAATGGTTCAACCTTGCTGACCTTCTGGAACAAGGTAAGATCAGGGTGACGGTAGCGCTGGTTATTCTGTGGTCCTTTGTGTGGGTGAATATCAGGGGTGTGAGAGCTTATGAACGGACCGTGATCCCCCTCATGTTTTTAATGTTTGGATTGGGTGGAATTGTGATCATAGCTGGCTTCTATTTTAGTCAACAGGACTTTGCCTCAGCCTTGTTGATAAAAGAAAACAGGACGATCCTTGTTGTTGATTCCCCTTTCGACTTTTCTATATTTCTTTCTGCTTCGGCAATTCTTTTTTCCAGTTTCATAGGGTTTGATTCCATTGCCCAGGCAGGAGGTGAAGCAAAAAATCCCCAGAAAGCTTTGCCCATAGCAATCGGCATTGCCATCGTGACGGTGGGCTTGTTTTATATGTTGTTTACAGCCGCAGTCTATCATGCAGTGCCCTGGAATTTCGTAGCAGAAGAAGCGATGAAAAAGGATATCACCGCCCCGGCCTTGATGCGCTATTTCCTTTCACCCGGATGGACCATCGCCATTGTAACCGGTGCGGCCATTGCCCTCACGAATGATTTACCCGCCATGCTTCTATCGGTATCACGATTGATGTTTGCCTGGGCCGAGGATGGAATTTTTCCAAAGGCTGTCACCCAGGTTCATTCGAGGTATCACACGCCTCACCTTGCCATTTTGGTCAGTGGCGTGATGGCCACCATTGGAATTCTGGGAAGTCACCTGGCTGGAGACTTTTTCCTGGGCGTTGATATTATGGTCACCTCCATGCTGGTGAATTTTCTGGTCATGTGTGTGTCGGTGATTGCCCTTCCGCAGCGCAACCCAGTTTTATCAAGGGATGTCAAGGTGATTCAATCGAGATGGATGCAGGTAAGTTTGGCATCCTTCGGCATTATGTTCCTTTCCGTTTTTCTGGTCATTCACATTTATAAAGATTTACAAACAACCGTGGCGGCCTGGTATTTTCATTCCACACCCATTTGGATAATTATCATGATCCTCGCCTCTTTCATTTACTTTCGTGAATGGATCAACCTCAAGCGATCCGGTGTCGACATCAAGGAATTATTTTCTAAACTGCCGCCAGAATAAATGTATTGGAACCGATGAAAGTTGAACCTATTAAATTGGCACCCGACCTGACCATCTCCCGTGTCATCACAGGCCTGTGGCAGATTGCCGACATGGAAAGGGATGGCCATCAGCTTGACCTGGAGCAAACTGCTGGGGCCATGACTCCTTACCTCCATGCTGGTTTCAGCACGTTTGACATGGCTGATCATTATGGCTCTGCAGAACTTATCGCTGGAATTTTTAATAAGAAACTTGCCGGAAATCATCCGGTTCAGTTATTGACCAAATGGGTACCTTCTCCTGGCGTTGTCACGAAGCATGATGTTCGCGCCGCCGTTCAGCGGGCACTGAATCGCCTCCAGGTTCATCGTATTGACTTGATGCAATTCCATGCATGGAACTACGCTGACCCGAGGTGGTTGGATTGCTTGTTCTGGCTACAAGAGCTCCAGGATGAAGGCCTCATTGGACATTTAGGGCTGACCAATTTTGACAGTGCCCACCTTGGGATTGTGCTGAACAGTGGAATCAAGGTGGTATCTAACCAGGTTTCCTATTCCCTGCTTGATCAGCGTGCAGCCAATTCCATGACCGACTTATGCTTGAAGCATCAGGTGAAACTGCTGGCTTTTGGCACCATCGCTGGAGGATTTCTTACTTCGAAGTGGTTGAACACGGCTGAACCTTCAAGTAAACAACTTGCCACTTGGTCTGAAATGAAATACAAAAGATTCATTGTTGCCGCCGGTGGATGGACACGTTTTCAAACACTCTTACAGGTGCTGGCTACCATCGCAAATGAGAAACATGTTTCAATTTCGAATATTGCTTCCCGGTATATTCTTGAACAGCCAGCCGTGGGTGGGATAATCATCGGCGCGCGATTGGGGAAGAGCGAGCATATTGAAGAGAACCTTAAACTATTCGACTTCAGTCTTGATGCGAAATATAAATCCGAAATTCAACAGGCACTTGCTTTACTTGACCCCATCCCGGGTAATTGTGGCGATGAATACCGGAAGCCGCCATTTCTGACAGCCTCCGGAGACTTGAGTCATCATGTGGAAAGCATGCCTGCACCTTATCCGATCAAGAAAGGATCTGATGGAAGAACCAAAGCTTTGAGCGGAACAACCTGGGAAGACCTGGCAGGTTTCAGCCGGGCGGTGAGGAAAGGCAACCGCATCTTCGTTTCCGGAACAACCGCCACACATGGCAGTAAATCCATCGGTGGTAATGATGCTGCTGCACAAGCTCATTTCATCATAGATAAAATTGAAGGGGCTCTTTTATCCCTCGGCGGCAAACTGGAAGAAGTAGTCCGCACACGGATATTCATCAGAAACATTTCTGATTGGGAGGTCATTGCGCGCGTCCACGGCGAACGGTTTAAAGATATTCAGCCTGCCAATACCATGGTGCGGGCCGATTTGATTGGCGATGAATACCTGGTAGAGATCGAAGCCGAGGCAATCATCACCAAGAAGGACTAAATCGGAGACTGGTCGCAGAATTTTCCTCCGGTGCAAGTCAACGGAACAAAGATCTCTCCTCTGATTAACCAATGTCCATTGATCTTATGCCATTTGGCGAAGTAGGTGCCTGTTAATTCGATGGATTCTCCTTTGTCTGTCCAATGGCCTACCCAGTGACCTGTTTCAGAGGCCATATTCCATTTCGTGAAAACTTTGATACTATCTGGCGTTCGAACATAGAGCACATCGGGTCTGGAAGCGAATTCTGCTGCAAAGCGATCGCGGTTGGCAATCCTGCCTGACATTTCAGCGTTGCGGGATGAGATGATATGAAAATCGCTGGTCCATACACTGGCAAGGGCCGCAGTATCTTTTTGGGCGATGGCCTGGTTGGAGATGTTTCTCGCTACACGAATAAGTTCTGCTTCGGAATCTTTCTCCGAGGCTCTTATGGATGGCTTACATGAAGTCAAGCAGAGAAGAATAAGGAACAACAATTTTGAATGGGTCATGATGTTATTGTTTGCCACGCTTGCACCAGTGACAATCCCGAAGGGATGAAATGATTTTAGAATATGTTGCACAGCATTTTCATTAAACCCCGAAGGGGTGAAATATTAAAGCTCCATTTAGGGTTTGCTTCATCTAAAATACCAATAAATCTACAACAATGTCACCCTGCAT
This sequence comes from Cytophagales bacterium, assembly GCA_043773645.1. Classification (GTDB taxonomy): domain Bacteria; phylum Bacteroidota; class Bacteroidia; order Cytophagales; family Cyclobacteriaceae; genus ELB16-189. The sequence continues at coordinate 3,150 of JAYVEZ010000190.1, read as the reverse complement.
TGCCTCTAGGGCGGCTCCCGAATTTGACTTCAACATCATAAAGTTCGGTTTGCAAGAATTTCATCCACCCATGAACTTGTCTTAAGGGCTAAATCATCGATGAGTTCTTTCTTCTTTATCTTGAATGAATGATCAGCACCTTCGAATAGCACCAATGTCGCTCCCGTCAGTTTCGATGCTACCCCCTTGATAAGTGTGAGTTCTGCCAATGCATCGCGGGTCCCTTGCAGGAAGAGCATAGGAATATGAATTGAATCCAAATGCTTTGCACGATCTATTGCCGGTGCGCCAGCAGGATGAAGGGGAAAGCCGTAGAAGACAATTCCTTTTACCCAGGAAGGACAATCTTTCGATAATCTTTGAGAAGTCATCCTGCCCCCAAACGATTTTCCGGAACCGAATAATGGAATATCAGGAAATAGTTCGTGCGCCTTTTGCATAACCACTTCCACCGTCTTCTCTGCAATGGGTGCCGGATCCGGCCGACCTTTCTTGTGCTCCATGTAAAGAAAATTGAAGCGAAAGGTGCTCATCGATTCGCCGGCAAGATTCAACGCAAGCGACTTCATGAATGAATGGTCTTTCCCAGCTCCCGCTCCATGGGCGAGGACAAGCATTGCTTTTGGCTTTGGACAGGATTGTATGGTTGCTGAAACGCTCCCCAGCGTTGTGGATATTTCAATGGAAATCTCTTTCGATCCAGGTAGGCCAGGCATGGGCCATTCTATTTTTTGGGAGGAAATTTTCTCAACACCAGCTTGATGCCCTTCAGGACTTCTTCCTCGGAGAAATCCGGGTTCATATCCAGATAACTAACGGCAAATGACTCCCACACAATTTTGCTTTGCTTCTTGTCAGCCATGCCCAGCACCAAAGTTCCTTTAAGATAAGGGATCACATCGCTGTCGTTGTCCACGGGCCGATAGAATGGCATGTCAGGAGAATGATGATAAATGATCGCCTTTTCATCCTTCATGGTAATATTAAACCCCACAAGAAGGTCTGGATTATCTAAATTCTGGGTAAGGCCCTTTCGTTTCAGTTCACTGATAATTGCCAATTTGATATGATCGCGAATCATGCTGTCCTTTAAATACTCAGGACCAGCTACTTTGAACTCACAACCATCCATCCAACAAAACGTCTTGTAAGAATCAAAATTTGCATCGTGGTCATAGACCGTTCTCACGTTCACTGCGCAGCTGGCAAATAGCCCGGCGGCACATATCAGAACAAATAGCTTTTGGGTGGACTTGAGCACGATCATTAAGAGTTTTAACAAAAATACACTTTTGCACTATTAATTGACATGATATGCGTCATGCGCAGCATTTCATCAAGCGTATTTAGTCCTTATTTCTTCATAAGCTTCCTGACAAAGAAATCAGCCGAGGCACCGTAGATTTTGATGGCATTGGTTTGCCGCATCCAATGATGGGTGTCATCCACAATCACCAGCGTCTCCATGGTTACACCCTTTTTCTCCAGTCGGTTGACAAGATCAGTACTTTGGTTGAATCGCACGTTGCGGTCATCATCCCCATGGATGATCATCACAGGAGAAGTCCAGGTGGAGACGTATGCGGTTGGTGAGGACTCCCATCCTGTTTGACGCGCCTTCTCAGCATCGGGCGCTCTTTCATACTTGTCTGGTGATACTACATTGCGTATCCGGCCTGCTGTCCAGTCGTGTACGCCATGGATGTCTACACCCGCAGCAAACAAGGGTGAATCTTTTCCCAAGGCCATTGCCGTCAGGAAGCCTCCGTATGAACCGCCGTACACACCAATTTTGGAGGCATCCACCTGAGGCTGCGAGGCAAGCCACTGTCCGGCCGCTTTGATATCGAGATATTCAGAGGCGCCACTCATGCCTGCTTTTTCGGGGTGGTGAAAATCAAATCCATATCCGATGCCGAGGCGGTAGTTTACCGTGAGCACAATAAACCCAAGGCTTGCCAGATATTGGTTTGATGAATAGGCGTTCGAATAGTAATCAGAATAATGCCATCCCAACAACATTTGTCGTGGAGGCCCGCCATGAATATAAACGATGGCTGCCCTTTTACCAGTACCTGTTGCGGGTTCAAACAGTTGTCCATGAATCGTAAAGCCATCCGAAGATTTGAACGTTACCTGCTTTGGTATCACCAGGTTCTTTTCCGGAAAAGTCTTGGGAATGAACTCCTGTCCGATCAATCGCAACAGTGATTTGGTATTCAAACTTATGATAGCGGGAACTGGAGGACGCTGCGCTGTAGCACTCAAGCAAACAAGCGTTGCCCCATCTCCAGTTATTACTGGTGTCCATTCGAGTCCCGATCCCGGAGTCATCACTTCAGCTGCGGCCTTGTCAACTGGCACGCGCACCACATGCCGACGGTCTATGTCCAGTTTATCAGGACCTGTGTTCGCACTGAATATAAGCCACTTTCCATCCGCACTAAGTTTGATGTGCTCTGCCATGAAAGAGCCCGGAGTAAGTAACAAAGCACTTCCACCGACCGAGGGGATAGAATATAAATGAGGCCATCCATCTTGATAAGACAAGAAGGTTATCCGATCGCCGGCGGCCCAATGTAAATTCGTTTCACCATGCGTGGTCGGGAATGATCCAGCCAGTGTGGTGGGTGCCTTCCAAAGTTGAGCACCCTTTTCTGATTTTATATCGGCCGTCCATATTGACCATGTCTGGTGGTGCCGCGTCAGGATTGAGTCCGGGCCTCCTCCGTCTCCCGGCAGGCGGATAAAGGCAATGCGCGTTCCATCTGGTGACCACCGTGGTGAAAAGTCGAATGAAAAAGACGGAGCCATCCATTGGATGGGTGCATCTGGGTTTGCAAAAATTCCAATGAACGAATGATCACCCCGCGTGGCAACAAAAGCCAGCTTTGATCCATCCGGTGATCAATTCAGGGAACCAACGGTGCCGCGGGTCGTGAATAAATTCTTGGCTTCTGAAGATCCGTCAATCGGGGTAGTCCAGGCTTGATTGCTTTTTATGAATGCAACAACATCTCCTTTCGGTGAAATGGTCGGAGCATCGCCTTCGGAGAGTGACTTGACCTCGCCTCCTGCAAAGGGAATGCTCATCACTTTCACTTTCAAAGGCACAGCACTGAAAGACGTGTTGATGGGCAACTCATCATC
>JAYVEZ010000189.1:0-2572 GCA_043773645.1 Cytophagales bacterium | reverse complement strand
AATGTTAAAAAAAGACTGGCCATCAATCATTGACAATTAAGGAGAAAATGTATCTTGATGTGATCCCCCGGAAAACCGATGCGATGGTGGAATTCAGATTCAAGCGTACCCAGAATTGAGCGAAGAGGAAGTGAAGAAGGAGCGAAGAGGGTACGAAGAGAGTACGAAGAGGGTACGAAGAGAGTACGAAGAGAGTACGAAGAGAGTACGAAGAGAGTACGAAGGAAGTACGAAGGAAGTACGAAGGATGGTCGAATATCCTGTGAAGAGAGCAGCCTGAAACCAGCTTGAAGTCACGGACAAAGCCCGGACAAACCATACTGACAGACTAAGCCTATGCCCAGAGGGAAGGGCAATATGACGAGCCCGATCAGCGCGTTGCTCGATGAGAGGGTCCTCGTGGAGCTGCAGTCACCGAATTAGCAAGGTGTTATGATACGCCCCACAGCGTTGTGTTCGACGTCGTGACGTGATCAGAATATTTTATGGAAAATGGGTGAGATAAAATATTTTGAAGTGACAAAGCCTTCCGTTAATTCCAGCGATTTCGTCCCCATGCTTTCCGATAAGGCGTTGGTGGCCATGCTCACTTCGATGCGCGACATATTCCCGGAAGAAGTCATCCAGGCAATTCTACTGGAGCTGAGCAAAAGAAATCTCCCTGCCGAACAGCTTACAAAACTGAGACGAGAAACGGAAAACAACCGTCTTACTACCCCTCAACCCCTGGGCATCTTTTGGAAACTGACCGCCTCCTTGTACGGCTTCCTGACCTATAGCATTCTGGTTGTCCTGGTTGAACTATTATCCATGTGATTTTTTAAATCCGGTCATTTCAGGGGACTCTGAAATGAATGTGGAATTCTTCATAGTTAACAGTTTAAATTTAAGACTTTCGTCTAATCTTAAACTATCCTATTTTCGAGGGAGCTTACAAACTGAATTACTCAGTGGACAGACAATAACATCAACCGCCAATAACGTGTATATATATTTGAAATTCCTTATCGCATGCCTGTTGATAATCAGTTGTTCTAATCCGCAACCGAAAGAAGGCATTCAGCCTCTGTCGGATGAATTTGTCAATCCCCCCGCATCATACAGGCCTGGCGCTTTCTGGTGCTGGCTGAATGGAAATATGTCAGATGCGGCAATTACCAGGGACCTGGAGGCCATGAAGTCCAAGGGAATAAACAGGGCGGAAATCTGGGATGTGGCTGCCATCAAAGACCCGGCTTTTATCCCTGCCGGAGGAGAATTTCTGGGAGACGAATCCGTAAGCCTGATCAAACATGCGATTGCCGAAGGGAAAAGATTGAAAATGAGCATTGGCATTGTTGCCTCCAGCGGATGGAATGCCGGCGGATCATGGGTTACACCCGATTGGGCATCGAAAAATCTCTTTTTCTCTAAAGTGGAGGTAACCGGTCCACGGGCCCTCGCCATGGATCTGCCGTTTCCAAAATTCCCTGAGGGTTGCCCAATGAAGGACCGGGATACCCCTGTATTCTACAAGGATGTTTCCGTGCTGGCTGTTCCCTTTAGCTCGGAAATGACCATCGATGATGTTTCCCGCGTAGTGAGTCTTACACCTTTTTTTAAGGATGGTAAACTACAATGGAAAGTTCCGGAAGGAAAATGGACCATACTGAGATTTGTCTGTTCCAACAATGGCCAACAGCTGATTGTTCCTTCGCCCAATTCGAACGGCCTCTTCATTGATTTTTTTGACCCGCAGGCCACCATAAGACACTTACAGCACTTCATGGACCGGCTTGGCGTAACGCCGGAAAATTCTTCCGAAGCTGGTCTGGCGTATTTTGAATTCGACAGCATGGAACTTGCTGAAGGTACTCCATGGACGGACTCGTTTCCGATTATTTTCAAGGAGAGACAGGGTTATGAGATTGAGAGATACCTGCCGGTGCTTGCCGGATGGGATATCAGGAATAGTACAGAACGCTTCAGGTATGATTTCAACCAAACCGTCAGCGATCAGCTTATTTATAGTCATTATCAAACGGGCACTGAATTCCTTAAGAAGTATAACGCAAAGCTGGTTTCGGAATCGGGTGGTCCAGGTGCGCCGGTTTGGAATACCTGTCCGGTAGACGCGCTGAAAGCGCTGGGAAGCGTGTCAGTTCCAAGGGGTGAATTCTGGATCAAGCATCGGAACATGTTCCTGATCAAGGAGGTAGCAAGCGCTTCTCACATCTATGGGCAAAAAATTGTGGATGCTGAGTCGTTCACTACCTGGAGAAGATGGAAGGATTCACCCTTTGATATGAAGAAGGTGGTAGACCGGGCATTTTGCGAAGGACTCAACAACATTACCTTCCATACTTTTGCGAGCACAAATCCGGAAGACGGCCTGCCGGGCAGAACCTATCATGCCGGCTACGATATGAACCCCGGCACAACGTGGTGGGCCAAATCCAAACCCTTCATGGACTACCTCTCCCGGTGCAGCTATTTGCTGCAGCAAGGATTATTTGTAGGAGATGCCTGCTACTATTACGGCGACCAGGCTCCAAATTTTTTCCCGCTCTTTCATGATGTTCCTGAGAGACCC
>JAYVEZ010000188.1:0-3550 GCA_043773645.1 Cytophagales bacterium | reverse complement strand
AGAGTTCAACGGTATTGCCGAACTCGGCAAAGAGGTCCGTATTCAGGATGTGTTTGCCGAAGGCGATTTTTTGGATGCCGTGGGTACCTCTAAGGGGCACGGTTTTCAAGGTGTAGTGAAGCGTTACGGCTTCGCTGGAGTAGGTGGTCAGACCCACGGTCAGCACAACCGCCTCCGCGCACCCGGTTCGATGGGTAACGCTTCTTTTGCATCCCGAGTGATCAAAGGAAAGCGCCTTCCGGGCCGCATGGGCAACGACCGCGTGAAAGTCACCAACCTACAGGTGGTGAAAATCATGGCGGAGCACAACCTGATCCTGGTCAGCGGATCTGTACCAGGCGCGAAAAACTCAACCATAATCCTGCAAAAGTGATGGACGTAGCAATTACAAAGCATAGCGGCGAAAGCACCGGCCGCAAAGCGAATCTCTCGACTGAGGTTTTCGGCATTGAACCCAACGACCATGCAATTTGGTTGGATGTAAAGAGTCATTTGGCCAACCTGCGCCAGGGAACACATAAATCCAAGCAGAGAGCCGAGATCACTGGTTCTTCGAAGAAGATCAAGAAACAAAAAGGAACAGGTGGTGCCCGTGCGGGTAACATCAAGAGCCCTTTGTTCAAAGGTGGTGGCCGTGTTTTTGGTCCTGCACCCCGCGAATACTCTTTCAAGCTGAATAAGAAGGTGAAAGACCTGGCGCGCAAATCAGCGCTGACTTACAAGGCAAAGGACAACTCGATTGCCATCATTGAAGACTTCAGCTTTGAAGCTCCCAAGACCAAGCAATACATTAACATGTTGAAGTCCCTTGGAGTGGATTCACAAAAGACCCTCCTGGTGATTCCTGAGAACAATTTCAATATTGTCTCTTCTGGCAGAAACATTCAAAACACCAAAATCATCACGGCATCACAGATTAATACCTATGATGTGATCAATGCCGACAAGTTGATCCTGGTGGAGAGTTCAGTAGGAAAAATCGATAACCTCTTAAATAAGTAGAACGATGAGTATCCTGAAGCGTCCTCTGGTGACCGAAAAGGTTTCTTCCCTGAATGAAAAGGGCAAGTACGGTTTCGTTGTTGACGTCGCTGCCAACAAGGTAGAGATCAAGAATGCCGTCGAAAAAATGTATGGTGTGAATGTAGAGAAAGTCAACACCATCAGCCTGATGGGCAAGTTGAAAGTGCGCTCTACCAAAGCCGGTATGCTTTCAGGCCGCAAGCCTAACCTCAAGAAGGCAATTGTGACCCTGGCAGCAGGCGAAGTGATAGACTTTTATGGTAACGTTTAATACGATATAGGCGATGGCGTTAAAAAAATTAAGACCGATCACACCAGGTACCCGACACAGGTTGGCTCCTGGTTTCGATGATATCACCGAATCCCGTCCGGAGAAGTCATTGTTGACTTCACTGAAAAAGACCGGTGGTCGCAACAGCAACGGTCGCATGACCATGCGCTACATAGGCGGTGGTCATAAGCAAAAACTGAGAGACATTGATTTCAAGCGTGATAAGTTTGGCGTACCGGCCGTGGTAAAGTCGATCGAATACGATCCGACCAGAACTGCACGGGTGGCCAAATTGTACTATGCTGATGGATTCAAGTCATACATCATTGCGGCGGCAGGATTGAAAGTAGGCCAGACCGTTATATCGGGCGATAACATTGCGCCCGAGGTTGGCAATACTTTGCCACTCTCTAAGATACCGCTGGGTACGATCATCCACAATGTGGAGAACAAACCCGGCAGAGGAGCATCGATTGCACGCAGTGCTGGTTCATTTGTTCAGTTGCTGGCCCGCGAAGGCGAGTACGCAACCCTCAAGATGCCTTCTGGTGAGATGCGCCATGTATTGGTACGTTGCCTTGCTACGGTAGGCGCTGTTTCTAACCCAGACCACATGAATGAGTCGGTGGGTAAGGCGGGAAGAAGCCGTTGGAGAGGTGTTCGTCCCCGCACCCGTGCGGTGGCTATGAACCCTGTCGATCACCCGATGGGTGGTGGTGAAGGAAGGGCCTCTGGTGGCCATCCGAGATCACGCAAGGGATTGTTGTCGAAAGGAAAGAAGACCAGACATCCGAAGAAGTATTCAGATAACTTAATCGTTGTAAGGAGGAAAAAATAATGGGAAGGTCAATTAAAAAAGGTCCATACCTCGATGCACGCCTCGCGAAGAAGGTGGGCACCATGGAGCAATCTGGCAAGAAATCTGTGATCAAAACCTGGTCGCGGAGAAGCACCATTACTCCTGACTTGATAGGATTTACGTTCGCCGTTCACAACGGCAACAAGTTCATCCCGGTGTATGTAACAGAGAATATGGTGGGACATAAGTTGGGCGAATTTGCGCCGACCCGCACCTTCAAAGGCCATACTGGAAATAATAAAGCAGAAGCTTCTACTTCCAAATAATTGTTGATATCCTCATGGAAACCACAGAAAAGAAAAAGAAGGGGTCGGTACTGAAGCGCGAGAAGCTCCTGGCAGTAAAAGAAGCTGCCAAGACAGGCCCTGCGACGGCTTACCTGTACGATGCACCCACATCACCACGTAAGATGCGCCTGGTTGCAGACCTGATCCGCGGCCAGCGTGTTGGTAAAGCTTTGAATATGCTGAAGTATGAAGCAAAGCATCCATCTGAACGCATGGAAAAGCTTTTGATGTCAGCCATTTCAAATTGGGAGGCAAAGAACAAAGAAGTTAAGTTGGAAGACGCGGACCTGTTTGTAAAGGAAGTATATGTAGGTGGTGGTCGTATTCTGAAGAGACTTCGCCCCGCACCCCAAGGTCGCGCACACCGCGTGCGCAAGCGTTCAAACCACGTCACGTTGACGGTGGACAGAATGCCAGTAGAAGTGACGGAAACAAAAAAGGTTCAAAAAGAAACCAAGGAATAATGGGACAAAAAATTAATCCTGTCGGCTTCCGCCTCGGCATCGTTCGTGGTTGGGACTCTAACTGGTTCGGAGGAAAGACTTTCTCCGATAAGCTTGTGGAAGACCAAAAGATCCGGAAGTACATCGACGCGCGTATACAAAAGGGCGGTATCGCCAAAGTGGTGATTGAACGCACCATCAAGCGCATTACGCTCACCATTCACACGGCCCGTCCGGGTGTGGTGATTGGAAAAGGTGGTACTGAAGTCGACAAGATTAAAGAAGAATTGAAGAAGCTCACCGGCAAGGATGTTCAAATCAACATCTTTGAGATCAAGCGTCCCGAGTTGGATGCCCGGTTGGTGGGAGAATCCATTGCACAGCAGCTCGAAGCACGTATCTCTTACCGCCGTGCCATGAAGCAATCCATCGCATCATCGATGCGTGTGGGTGCTGAAGGAATCAAGATAAAGTTATCCGGTCGTTTGGCAGGTGCCGACATGGCGCGGACAGAACAATATAAAGAAGGAAGAATTCCATTGCATACCCTGCGTGCTGATATCGATTATGCGATCTCGGAAGCGCAAACAGTATATGGCAAGATTGGAATCAAGGTATGGATCTTCAAAGGAGAGATTTTTGGTAAGCGTGACCTGTCACCGAACAT
>JAYVEZ010000187.1:0-3105 GCA_043773645.1 Cytophagales bacterium | reverse complement strand
TTGAGTCAATAGGTAAATCTTAACAAAACAAGGATAACCGGATCGGCAATAAGACATAATTAATCTGTCAACTTGGCTGATCGTTGACAAGCTTGCCCGGGGTCAACGGCCTCTTTTATGAAAATCTCCAGTACTGTTATTCTTAAAAGAGGGAAGGAAGGTTCGGTAAAACGTTTCCATCCATGGATATTTTCCGGCGCGATTCAATCAATTCAGGGAGACGCAGAAAACGGTGATTGGGTTAAAATAACGGATGCTTCAAACCGTGTGTTGGGGTACGGGCACTATCAGAACGGAACGATCGCCGTTCGCGTGCTCTCGTTTGCCGCCGCGATTCAAGATGAAGAATTTTGGGAACAAAAAATCAATGTCGCCTACAACCAGCGATTCGTGACCGGTGTAATTTCGGATAACACCAACGCTTTCCGCCTTATCCATGGTGAGGGCGATGGATTGCCGGGGTTAATCATAGATGTGTACAATGGAGTAGCGGTGATGCAGGCCCATTCTACAGGCATGCACCGCGACCGGTTGGCAATTGCCATGGCCGTGAAAACAATCCTGGGCGACGCGATTTCCGCGGTGTATTACAAAAGCCTGTCCTCCATGTCCGGCAAACCGGAGAGTGAATACCTTTTTGGAATGGCACCGTCCCCTCATGTCATTTTGGAGCATGGAAATAAATTTTATGTTGATTGGGCGGAAGGGCAGAAAACAGGATTTTTCTTAGACCAACGTGAGAATCGAAAACTGCTGGGGACTTTGAGTAAAGGTAAATCGGTTCTCAATGCCTTTTGTTATACGGGCGGGTTTTCCATCTACGCATTGAATGCGGGAGCAAAACTGGTTCATTCTGTGGATGCTTCGGAAAAGGCCATTGACCTGACTCGAAAGAATATCGAACTGAATGGATTTAGTTCAATTGAACATGACTGTTTTAGCACGGATACCTTTGACTTTCTGAAAGAAAGCAGAGAGTCTTACGACCTCATCGTTCTGGATCCCCCGGCGTTTGCCAAACATAAGGACGCCAAACACCAGGCGATGAAAGGCTATCAGCGGCTCAATGCCGAAGCCATGCGCAGAATCCAATCCGGCGGAATCATCTTCACCTTCTCCTGCTCTCAGGTGGTAGACCGGCAACTTTTTTATGATACCGTAGTTTCTGCCGCTATTCAAAGCGGTCGCGAGATCAAGGTTCTCAATCACCTTTCGCAACCAGCGGATCATCCCGTTTCAATGTATCATCCGGAAGGAGAATACTTGAAGGGATTGGTGCTCTATGTCAGCTAGGTACGGGTCACTGGTCATTAGTCTAGCTAATTCTGACTCGGAATCGGAGGTGGGCCGTCGGGAATATAAGCCTTGTGAACTTGCCCGCCTTTGCGTTGCTCGAATTCAGCAAGGATACCCCGGCGCAGTAATTCGTTTTCAAACAAATCTACCATCGTTAATCCCAGGGCCTTTGCGGAAAATAGCATACCCTTGTGTCCGATCGACATTCCGCCGCACGCTACGACGGCCCATCCGTGCCAGGCCGCCTTGGCGGGGGCAGTAGTGGTCTGCAGCGTGATCTCCGGTACAATCCAACTGATGTCGCCTACATCGGTGGATCCTCCATCAGGATCCTTTTGAGTTTCCTTGAGGGGATGAATTTTTCCATCGAGCCCGGTCTGGTCTACGCCGCTTACCTCTTGTATTTTTTTTGCGAACGCAATTTCCTCAGGCGTATAATTAATGGGACCTAGAAATTCAAGGTTCTTTTGGAGGGCTTCGGCCCCTTTCCGGTTGACGAGTAATTCGTAGTCCCCCGACCTTATCGTCACCTTTGATTCGACGCCGGCGATGATACCCGCACCCCGTGCCACCTCCTTGACCCGTGCTAAGACTTCTTCCATGCCGACACGCTGGGAATCCCGTACCCACATCCAGACCCTGGCATATTCCGGTACGACATTGGGAACATCCCCTCCGGCCTCGATGACATAGTGCATCCGCACACTGGGTCGTACATGCTCGCGCAACAGGTTAACACCGTGAGTAAATGCTTCAAGACCATCCAGGGCACTTCTTCCATTCCATGGATCGGCTGCGGCATGGGCAGCTTTTCCTTTGAACTCTACAATGAAGTCAATCAAGGCTTGCGAACTCTGTGTATTCGCTGCAATTTCTGTTGACGGGTGCCAGTCAAGGCATACATCGAGATCATTGAAAAGTCCATCCCGCGCCATGTATATCTTTCCACCAACGGCTTCTTCAGCAGGCGTTCCATAAAATCGGATCGTACCTCTTAATTTCCCTTGTTGAATCAATTCTTTGACTGCCACCGCTGCTCCCAGGCTTCCTGCTCCGAACAAATTATGCCCGCACCCATGACCCGGAGCCCCTGGGTTCAAAGGTTCTTTAGTTGGCTGGGCCTTTTGGGATATACCGGGCAACGCATCGTATTCCCCCATGATCCCAATGATGGGTTTTCCCGATCCGAATTCGGCAATAAAAGCGGTGGGCATCCTCGCCTCTCCACGCTTCACATTAAAGCCTTGTGCTTCTGCATAGTCCGCCAGCGCTTTAGCCGACTTATATTCCTTTAGCGCAGATTCGGCATATGCCCACACATCATCGCTGAGTTTGATGAGTTCGGCCTGATGGATTTCAACCGATTGGATGACAGCCTCCTTGTTGGGGATTATTTTTTTAGCCTTCGGCTGCGCGCCTGCCAGGCTTGTCACAAAAACCAGTAAGAAAAAAAATTTCATAACCTGTTGATGAAAAAGAGATTTCATTGAACAATATCGAAGTTTCATTCTTGTGATGAGCGATTTTTGTTTTGACTGGCAAATGTTCAAACGACACCCTGGGCTTGCATGGCCTTCGCGACTTTCAAAAACCCAGCAATGTTGGCCCCTGCCATGTAGTTGCCCGGTTTACCGTATTCCTTTGCAGCAGTAAGACATGAATCATGAATGTTCCGCATAATCCCTTGAAGTTGGTTGTCTACTTCTTCCCTGGTCCAACTGGAGCCCATGTAATTTTGAGTCATTTCCAAACCTGAAGTAGCCACACCGCCTGCATTGGAGGCTTTGCCGGGCGCGTACATCACACCGT
>JAYVEZ010000186.1:0-6308 GCA_043773645.1 Cytophagales bacterium | reverse complement strand
TTGGTTGGGACTGGCTAATTAACAAAAAATGGAGAAATGAAAAAGCATGCGGCAGATTAGTCATCTATGAATACATTTGTTAGCATGATTTCCTTGCTGTTAACTGAATCTTTCTGATGAAATCCAAAAGTGTAGTCACATTGGGTGAGGTGATGATGCGTCTTTCAGCCCCCGGCTTTTCCCGGTTTACGCAATCGGGGACTTTTGGTGTTGCCTACGGCGGATCTGAGGCCAATGTGGCGGTGGGCCTTTGCAACTTTGGCATTCCAACCTTACATGTCACCAGGTTCCCAGACAATGATTTCGGTCAGGCTGCAACCCAGGCCCTCCGGACATTTGGTGTGGACACCCGCTTTATCATTTATGGAAAGGAGCGGATGGGTATCTATTTTTCTGAAAACGGCGCAAGCCACCGTGCTTCAAGGATTATTTACGATCGGTTTGATTCTGCTTTCTCCTATATACAGCCTGGTATGATTGATTGGGGGACTGTCTTCAAAGGGGCTTCCAGGTTTCACTGGGGAGGCATTACACCCGCCATTTCGCAGGGTGCTGCTGATGTATGTTATGAGGCAATCAAGGTAGCTGGCAAGATGGGGCTGATGATTTCCGGCGATATCAATTACAGAAGAAATCTATGGAAATATGGAAAGACTGCCCAAGAAGTCATGCCTGCCCTGATTGAGTTGACACACTTGATTGTAGCCGATTCGGCAGACATGTCTAATTGCACAGGTATTGAAGCAGACTCATTTGAATCCTCCGGCCGGCAATTCATGAAGGCCTTTCCCAACGTACAGAAGATCGCAGCAACAGAGCGGGAAACAATCAACTCATCGCATAACAAGATCAGGGGCATTTTATGGAATGGTAAAGAACTTTTAACATCACGCCAATATGATATAACTCAAATGATTGATCGGGTGGGAGCGGGTGATGCTTTCATGGCAGGTTTGATCTATGGTGAGGTTGCAGGCAAGGCTGATGAGCAGACCATTGAATTTGCAACGGCCTCCTGTGCCCTCAAACATACCATTGAGGGTGATGTCAACCGCGTTTCGGCAGAGGAAGTGGAGACGCTTGTTCAAGGCAAGAATATTGGCAAGCTCCTGAGATGATGATAAAGAAATTCACCGCACAACAAGTAGTGAGTGCCATCAAGACCGCGGGGCTTGTGCCGCTTTTTACTTCTGATGATCCCGATATTGTCAAGCAGGTGATTGATGCAGCCTATGCGGGAGGAATCCGTGTGTTCGAATTTACGAACAGAAGAAAAAATTCTTTTGAGATATTTGTTCAACTGATCGAGTACGTCCAAAAGTACCCGGATTTCATATTGGGAATTGGTACGGTCATGGATGGAGCGACGACAGAAAAATTTATTCATGCCGGAGCTCAATTCATTGTTTCGCCTGTCCTGATACCTGAGATGGGGAAAGTATGCAGGCATCATAATATCCCATGGATTCCAGGGTGTGCTACCCTCACCGAAATTGTCATGGCCCGGGATCAGGGCGCAGAAATAATCAAGGTTTTCCCTGGGGCTGTTCTGGGCCCTGTGTTTGTCTCATCGGTGTTGCCGGTTGTTCCGGGCTTACAATTATTGATTTCGGGAGGAGTGGAGCCCAACGAGAAAAGTCTTGCAGCATGGTTTAATGCCGGTGCGGCGTGTGTGGGTTTGGGCTCGCAGCTATTCACGAAAGAAACAGTGGAATCAAGGAACTGGGTGAAGTTGCGCCAGCAAATCGAGGGATGTCTGACCATCTTGAAACGCATTAGAAAATAGCGAGTTATTTCTTACCTAACGGAAGACAGCGAGGAGAAAACAAGCAGTGGAAAATAAGTCAGCCTCTGCCGGAAATTATCGTTGGACGATCTGCGCCCTGTTGTTCTTTGCCACGACCATCAACTATATCGATCGCCAGGTTATTGGCCTCTTGAAGCCTACCCTCGAACAGGATTTTCATTGGAGCGAATCCGACTATGCGAAAATTGTCATGGCCTTCAGCGCCGCTTACGCATTGGGACTTCTTGTGTTTGGGAGGATTGTAGATCGCATTGGAACAAAGGTTGGATATATCATTTCTGTTTCGCTCTGGAGTGTCGCCGCGGTCCTGCATTCTGTAGTGTCATCCACGATGGGGTTTATGGGGGTCCGGGCTTTCCTGGGTCTCAGTGAAGGTGGCAATTTTCCGGTTGCGATTAAGACTACGGCAGAATGGTTTCCAAAGAAGGAGAGCGCCTTCGCCACCGGCATCTTCAATTCCGGAGCCAACATTGGCGCCATGGCCGCACCCGTGCTGGTACCGTGGATATTGGGAGCCTATGGCTGGCGTCAGGCTTTTGTATGGACCGGTGCATTGGGATTTATTTGGCTCGTATTCTGGATCATCTATTATGAAATTCCTTCCCGACAGAAGCGATTATCAAATACCGAATATGCATTCATCCACAGTGATGAGGAAGGGCCGGATCAAAACAGCACGGGTTCTGTTTCAATCATGACCCTCCTGAAGATCCGCCAGACGTGGGCATTCATTTTCGGGAAATTTCTGACCGATCCGATTTGGTGGTTCTTTCTGTTTTGGCTCCCATCGTATTTTTCTGAAGCCTATGCCATCGACCTCAAGAAGCCCAACCTCCAATTGTTTGTTGTCTATATGGCCACTACCGTCGGAAGCGTCGGAGGAGGATACCTCTCATCTTATTTGATTCAGAAAGGCTGGCAGGTGTTTCATGCGCGTAAAGTCTCGTTGCTGATTTTTGCGCTCTGTGTCATTCCGGTAATGACCGCGCAGTTTGCGAACAATGTTTGGATTGCCGTGGGATTGATCAGCCTGGCGGCAGCTGCCCATCAGGCATGGAGTGCCACCATTTTTACGACAGCATCCGACATGTTCCCGAAAAATGTATTGAGTTCAGTGGTGGGCATTGGTGGGATGGCTGGGTCAATCGGAGGAATTCTATTCCCATTCCTGGTTGGAAGTCTGCTTGATTATTACAAGGCTGCAGGAGCGATTACCACTGGATACAATATTCTCTTTGTTATTTCCGGATCTTCCTATTTTGTAGCCTGGCTGGTCATGCACTATTTCGCTCCAAGAATGGAAAGAATAAAACTTTGATGCCTGAGACTGGCCATCCGGGAATTTATGGATGTGGAAATGAATGAGATAAATAAAGATTAGTAAATTCCTGCCTAATTGTATTTTTACCTGTTTT
The DNA here is from genome assembly GCA_043773645.1 of Cytophagales bacterium. Classification (GTDB taxonomy): domain Bacteria; phylum Bacteroidota; class Bacteroidia; order Cytophagales; family Cyclobacteriaceae; genus ELB16-189. Next base: position 3,086 of record JAYVEZ010000186.1, on the reverse strand, counting down.
GTTAAAATATATAAAGAGATTCCTTCTGACAATCGCTGGGATATTGATCCTGGTGATGGCTGCTGCATGGACAGCATCGATTGTTTTTCACGATGATGTCAGACTCAAAACGGAGCAACTTATTGACAAACAGCTTGATGCATTGGTGACTTTTGATGACCTGAGCATTACCATCCTGAGAGATTTCCCCAACATCACCGTAACCCTTCACCGCCTCACGGTGATGGGAAAGGAAGAGTTTCAGCAAGACACCCTGGCCGTGGTAGATGAATTTGATCTTGAGATCAAGACCATCAGTCTTTTATGGGGGAAAGAGACTGAACTCAAAAGCATTCATTTGAGAGGTCCTGAGTTGTTTGTCAAAGTCCTGAAAAACGGCCATGCCAACTATAACATTGTGCCATCCGACAGCATCCGGGCGGTAAGGAACTCATCAGACCATGCTTATTTCAATTTAGCCCTGGATCAAATTAAAATAACCGATGGTGAAATATCATATGATGATCAATCCCAGGACATCAAGGCGATCCTGAAAGGTGTAACCTACTCGGGAACGGGTGATTTTCAAAAGGATGTCTTTGACTTTAGGACTGTTACAACCATTAAGGACTTTACGATGGACTACGGAAAGTTGAGGTATTTCTTCAGGAAGGAGTTGGAAATTGATCTGATTATGGAAATCGATCTCAACAAAAATATCTATACCATGAAGGAAAATCGACTTCGCATCAATCATTTCAGGTTTGGGGTTGATGGCAATTTTTCCATTCTCGATGAGGGATATGATCTCAACCTGAACTTTGCTACTCAGGAAACGGATTTTAAAAATATCATTTCGCTGGTACCGGGAATTTACATGGAAGACTTTAAGCAAATATCTACCCAAGGTGAATTGGCATTTAATGGATTTATTTCCGGACTCTATTCTCCTGCAACGGGCGGCATTCCGTCCATGAAGGCGAATTTCCTTGTCTCGGATGCCATGTTCAAAATTGACACACTGCCTGATCCTGTTGAGAATATTCAAATGGAATTAGAGATCAGCAATCTTTATGGTGTTCGGGACAGTACCATTTTTGACGTCAAACAATTTCAATGCGACATGCGACAGCATGTGATCAAAGGCAGGGTGAAAGTGAAGGGAATGGATCAATTGCAAATTGATGCCGACGTATTTGCAGACCTTGACCTGGCGGAGTTGGAGATGATGTACCCCATCCGTGGAATGCAGTTGAAAGGCAAGTTGGATTTTGAACTGAAGGCCAAGGGACCACTCTCATTGAATCAAAAGAAATTTGTGGAGGTCCCTCGCTTTCATCTTAATATGAAACTTGCCGATGGTAAACTCAAATATGATCATTTGCCCTCTGCCGTTGACAGCATCCAGTTTCATTTGGTCGCTGACAATCGTACCGGCGAGTTGGAGGAGACGGTTTTCGACTTCAAAAACCTCCACTTAGCTCTTGATAAGAACAGGGTCCATGGCTATCTGAAGACGGAGGGGTTTGAGAATGTTAAAATTCAGTCCGATTTGAAGGCAGATATTGACCTCGCGGATCTTGAAACCATGTTTCCGATGGCGGGCGTTGTGATGAAAGGAAATCTTTCGCTTGATGTGGAGGCCAATGGTATTTATAACCACGATAAGAAGAAGTTTCCGACGATCGATGCGAGGGTTAATTTGAAAGACGGCTTCCTGCAAACAAAAGATTATCCGGAGCCCATTGAGAACATTCATTTTGCGGGTGAAGTTGTTAATACGGACGGAAAATTTTCTGACACCCGCATTGCAATCACCCGCCTGACGTACACATTGGAGCAGGAACCATTTGAGATCAAGGGATCTATTGCAAATCTTGAAAGGATGGATTATGACCTGAAGATCAAGGGACTGGTCGATCTGGAGAAAATGGCGCGCATATATCCCATCCCTGACATTCAGTTAACAGGCACGATTAACACAGACCTGGAGACCCGTGGAAGGTTGACAGAAGTTGAGGCGGGTCACTATGAAAAGACTGTATCCGATGGACGCGTAGAAATAAAAGACCTCACCATCAAGGGCTCCTCCCTTGCGGCACCACTGTCTGTCAGCGACGCCATATTCTCATTCACACCGTCAAAGGTTGTATTGGAAAAACTCAATGGGAAGTTGGGTAGAAGTACCATCTCGATGACGGGCGAATTGTACAATTATATGGCCTTTGCTACCCGTACGGATGATTTGATCACGGGCGACATGGACCTGAAGTGTGATACGCTGGACTTAAACCAATGGTTGGCCGGGAAGAAGCCTGCTGTTGGGCAGGGTGAGGCAGCCAACAACAAGATTATGCTCTGGCAGGTGCCATTCAATATCAATGCTGTCTTTGATTCTGAAATTGATCATGTGCTCTACGAAGATATGAAGATATCCAACTTGAATGGTGAGATTGAAATGAAGGATGGGGTAATGTCTTTTCATGAAACTGGCTTCAATACACTCGATGCCAAGTTTAACATTTCGGGTGACTACAACACAAAAGACATCCAGCATCCTTTGTTTGATTTGGCCCTTGATATTAAAGAGCTGGACATCAATAAGGCTTACCGTGAGATGAGAATCGTGCGTGAATTGCTTCCGGCGGCCGGTGATGCGGAGGGTATTTTTTCCATTACCTATAAGCTGAAAGGAGAGCTGGGCCCCGACCTATATCCCAAAATGGAAACAGTTTCCGGCAAGGGAGAAATGCGGATTGCCAATGCAAAAGTCAACGGAATGAAAATATTTGAAGAACTGAGTAAAGCCTCAAAAAAACAGGAAGTGAATGACCCACACCTCAAGGACTTTGTGATGCGCTCTGAAATCAGGGACAATAAAATATTGATAAAGCCATTTAGCATGAAGGTATCGGGATTTGACACCGATGTGGAGGGTGTAAGTGAGATTAGTGGAGCCATCCGATACCTTGTTAAGGTGGGGCTGCTTCCATTTGGAATGAAAATACCCTTTCATGTTACCGGGACCTATGGAAATCCCAAAGTGACAATTGGCAAGGGGCACGTGCTGGATCCGTCGGACTCTTTAGCGAAGTAAACCATTCAGT
>JAYVEZ010000185.1:0-3781 GCA_043773645.1 Cytophagales bacterium | reverse complement strand
TGCAATCACCTCAAAAAAGCAATACACATCACGCGCCGTCATCATCGCTCTTGGATTTTATGATCTCCCCTATTTGCTTAATGTGCCAGGCGAAACCCTTCCGAAAGTAAAGCATTATTATGATGAGCCCCATCCTTATTTCCGTCAGAAGGTTGTGGTCGTAGGTGCCGCCAACTCAGCAGTTGACGTAGCGCTTGAAACCTGGCGCAAAGGCGCAGAAGTTACCATGGTAATTCGTGAAGGGTCTATTCGCGACAGCGTAAAATATTGGGTAAAGCCCGACATTGAAAATCGCATCAAAGAAGGATCCATCAAGGCCTATTTCAATTCAGTCGTCAACAAGATTACCCCTGATGCCGTTGAAATTCTGACTCCTGAAGGGGTGAAAATTGTCGAGAATGATTTTGTCATGGCGATGACTGGCTACCAACCCCCGTTTGCTTTCATGGAAGCCTGTGGCATTACATTTCAAAACGATCCGGACCACACGCCAGTGTACAATCCACTTACCATGGAGTCCAATGTGCCCAATCTTTATCTGGCAGGAGTTGTCTGTGGCGGACTGAGGACGAATAAGTGGTTTATTGAAAACTCGAGGGTGCATGCAAGCCAGATTATCAATGATCTGAAATCCAAGCCGGTATAAGATTTCCCGACTTATTTCCCTCCCCAATAGGCCTGGGGCAATAAAAAGTCCCGCCCTAAATTATCGGGGCGGGACTTTTGACACGGCGAAGATTCTTATTTGGCTAACCGAACGTTGACCGCATTCAATCCTTTCTTTCCTTCTTTTAGTTCAAAGGTAACTGCATCATTTTCTTTGAGCGTGTCTACCAGAAGCCCTGAGATGTGAACAAAGTATTCTGTTCCCGTTGCTGTTTCCTTGATGAAGCCAAACCCTTTGGCATCATTAAAGAATTTTACGATTCCTTCTTTCATTGTGTTGATTAAATGTTTGTCTAAAGGTATGGAATAAATAAATGTATTCTAATATAGAGACTTCAGCCCCACAGGGGTGTTGTATGGGTAGCCTTCATGGCATGTGGCCTACCTTAGTGCGCTTCAAGCCAATTCTTGCCGATCCCAACCTCTACCTCCATGGGTACATCCAGTATGACAGCACATTTCATAAGTTCTATGACTTTGGATTTCACGACCTCTTGTTCATCCCGGTGAAGATCGAATACCAATTCATCGTGCACCTGGAGAATCATCCTTGATTTGAGTTTTTCCTTCTCCAGCCAGCGGTGAATGTTGACCATGGCAATCTTAATGATATCCGCAGCGCTGCCTTGAATGGGGGCATTGATGGCGTTGCGCTCCGCAAAACCCCGGGTGGTGATATTGCGCGAATTAATGTCGCGGAGATATCGCCTTCTTCCCAGAATGGTTTCTACATATTCTTTTTCGCGGGCCTCATTGATGGCATCATCCATGTAGCGCTTGATCGCGGAGAATTCTTTGAAATACGATTCAATAATTTCAGCTGCTTCCGTGCGTGAAATGTTCAGGTTCTGCGAAAGTCCAAAGGCCGTACTGCCATACAGAATACCAAAGTTCACTTCTTTCGCCTTTCTCCGCATGTCCGGCGTGACTTTGTCAATCTCTACTTTAAAAACTTTGGCGGCCGTGGTTGTATGGATGTCGCGTTTGTTGCGGAAGGCCTCAATCATGATGGCATCTTTTGCAAAAGAGGCGGCAATGCGCAGTTCAATTTGTGAGTAGTCCGCAGACATGAACAAAAAATTCTTGTCGCGGGGAACAAAGGCACTTCGTATTTGTCTCCCTTTCGCTGTGCGAATGGGGATATTTTGAAGATTCGGGTTGTTGGAACTCAAACGACCTGTGGCGGCTACCGCTTGCCGAAAATCTGAATGTATCCTGCCATCGGTCCTGCTCATCATTTTTGGTAATGCATCTACATAGGTTGAGCGCAGCTTTTCATATTCACGATACTCCAGAATCTTTCTGGCGATTTCGTGCTCTCCGGCCAGCTTCTGCAAGATGTCTTCTCCGGTGGCATATTGACCCGTCTTGGTCTTCTTGGTCTTCTCCATGAGCTTCATCCTGTCAAATAGAATTTCGCCCAATTGTTTGGGAGAGCCAATATTGAATTCAGTCCCGGCAAGCTTGAATATTTCAGTTTGTGCCTTTTCAATATCCTCCCTGAGAGAATCTGACATTTTCTTTAACACACCTTCATCTACCTTTACACCTTCAGATTCCATTGCGGCAAGGGCCGAAAGAAGCGGCATTTCCACATCACGCATCAGCAAAGAATGTCGTCTTTGTTCCAACTCCTTCAATAACTTCTGCTTGAGTTGAAGGGTCTGGTCCACTCTTTCACACAATAAACTGACATCCGATCCCTCTTCCTGCAGTTGATACCCCAGAAATTGATTGCAAAGGATGGAAAGATCATGAGATGCTTCCGGCTCCATGAGATAGTGCGCCAGCATGGTATCAAACAGCGGGCCCCTGACTTCAACATTGTATTTCTTCAATACAAGGACTGAACTCTTCAGGTTATGTCCAGTCTTTTTGACTCTTGTATTTTCCAATACTTCTTTGAAATCGTTCACTTCCTTAGCCTCCTTGCTCATGGGGACGTACCAGGCTTCCCCCGGTGAATACGAAAATGTCAACCGCGTAAGCACAAAATCAAAATTCAATGCATCATCGGTAGTTGCCTCCAGGGCTATTTCATTTTGCGCATTGAGTTTTTCTGACAACTCCTTCCGTTGAGCCGCAGTTTCAACCAAAGTATATTGAACTTTATCCAGGCTTATATTTTTCCTCTCTGCTTCAGGCGCTTCAACAGCTCCCCCACCTCCAAACATCGAAAGCTGCGACCCGGTTACGGATGTGCCCTGTTGAGTGGGTGAAGCAACAGATGAGGAGGCCGGCGATGCTGCCAGGCTGAATATCCGGGGCATCATGGTTTTGAACTCAAGGTCCTCCAGGATGGGCTTCAGTTTGTCGGCATCGGGACCTGTATACTTCAAATTTTCCTCATTGAATTCAACTGGCACATCCAGAATAATAGTCGCCAGTTTTTTGGAGAGGAGAGCCTGTTCTCCAAATTCCTCAACGCGTTCCTTGAGTTTTCCCTTCAGTTCGCTACTATGAGCAATGATATTTTCAATCGTTCCGTACTTTTTTATCAAGTCTGCAGCCGTCTTGGGGCCGACACCAGGAATTCCTGGAATATTATCCGATGTGTCTCCCTGAAGGCCGAGTATTTCGATAACCTGCGACACATTTTCAATATCCCATTTCTCACACACTTCTTTGGTTCCCATGATGTCGACAGAGTTGCCCATGTACGCCGGTTTATAGAGAAACACTTTATCCGTTACGAGTTGTCCAAAATCTTTGTCCGGCGTCATCATGTAGACTTCGAAGCCTTGTTTGGCTGCCTGGCCGGCAAGGGTGCCGATTACGTCATCCGCTTCAAACCCATCCAATTCCAGGATGGGAATATTAAAGCCCCGAATGATCTCCTTGCACTTTGGAACGCCCGACCGGATGTCTTCTGGTGTCTCTTGCCGATGGGCTTTATACTCTTGAAATATCTCGTCGCGAAACGTTTTGGCGGAAGTATCGAATGCCACTCCGATGTGCGTGGGTTTTTGCTTGGTGATGACTTCCAGCAGGGTATTGGTGAACCCGAATGGGACGGAGGTATTTATTCCCTTTGAATTGATCCGCGGGTTTTTAGTGAATGCAAAGTGGGCCCGGTAAATCAAGGCATAGGCATCCAGGAGGAAAAGTTTCTTTG
>JAYVEZ010000184.1:0-7207 GCA_043773645.1 Cytophagales bacterium | reverse complement strand
TGCTCGGGTCTGATGTTGTCAAGGATTGGGTACTCGATCGTTTTGGATTTTTGATTCCGCAGAATCCGATTGCCGTCTACCACATACACAGCGCCGATGACCATTCCATTCAAGGCTCCGATTTCAATGAAGGAGCCCTCCATGAGCGAGTTGATAAGCCCCAACGTCATGGTAATAAACAAATAAGTCATGTCTTTCAAGGTGATCGTTTCAGTACGGAAGCGAAGCAATGAAAAGGCAGCCAGCAACCCAAATGCGCTTGAAAAAGATCCGAAGACCTTTGCCTTTTCCATCATAAACGACAGCAGGAATACAACGAAATTCAGCAGGAAGAACGGAAAGAATGAGTCTCTTTTTTGGTAGGTGTTGAAGTAAACGTACCGCACCAAAATTATCATTGAAATGCTGTTGATGAGCAGCCGATAAGTGAAGTACTCTGTAAATAAGTGATATCCGTCCATATCCTAAATATATAAATAAAGTTTGAACCCTGGGGTCAAAAAGTATTGTATAGTGAACGATCATGATTGCGCCCCTTCAGGGCTTGGCCTCAGCATCGCATGACAACGACGGGCTGCGCCCATCGTTGGTGATTGCGCCTTTTCAGGGCTGGTACTCTGGAGCACCGCATGATTTATCCCGACTTATGAGCCGAAGTCAAAACCTTTCTTTTGCAATGCGCTCTTCAAGAAGATAACCTCGCTTTACATCTTGCCCGTGCTAGCCCTGAAGGGGCGTCATCCATCAACGAAGGGCAAAGCCCTTCGTATAAACGCACACGAAAACGTGAAGCCCTGAAAGGGCGCAATAATGAATCAATCGAATTCCCAGAACTCTCCACCTGCGCTGCCGGCACCTTCACCATTATCCGATTTGCCGCCAGTAGAATTCTTCCTACATTTCATTCTATGAAAAGAAGAAGGTTTCTCACCACAGCCTCCGCAGCCATCGGCTTGCCACTCATGGCCTCTTCTAACCCGATCCTTCAAAATCAAATTGAACCAAGACCTATGTCACAAAAATCATTCTCCTCACACTATGACGCCATCGTCCTGGGTGTTGGGTCCATGGGATCCTCAACTTGCTGGTTCCTCGCCAACCGGGGATTTAAAGTTTTGGGAATTGAACAGTTTGATATCTCGCATGATAAAGGATCACACGCCGGACAAAGCAGAATCATACGCAAATCCTATTTCGAACACCCCGATTACGTGCCGCTCCTGGAGCGGGCTTATGCCAACTGGAAAAACATTGAAGACCAAACGGCTTCGAAGATTTTCACCCGCACCGGTGTATTGTACTTCGGAAAAAAAGGCAATGAACTGACGAAAGGGGTGACAACATCCTCTGTAAAATATTCACTACCCCTCGATCACCCCACGCATCAGCAAGCCCAAACCCAATTTCCTGCTTTCAAGATTCCAACGGATTACGAAGTCATCTTTGAACCCGATGCCGGTTTTGTCACACCGGAACGTGCCATCCTGGTCTACACCGAAGAAGCAATAAAGAAGGGTGCTGTTATTCATACCAAGGAAACCGTTCAAGAGTGGAAGCAGGAAGGAAGCGGAATAAAAGTTATCAGTGATCAAGGCGCATATACCTGCGATAAGCTGATCATCACCGCCGGTGGATGGGCACCCAAAATGATCCCCGGACTGAAATCTGAATTGACGGTGACAAAGCAAATGATCATGTGGGTGAATCCAAAAGACTGGAAGCCGTTTTCATTGGGCAATTTTCCTTGCTGGATTTTGGAAGATCCGGAGCGCGGTTCATACTACGGCTTCCCCATCCTCCCCACCAATCAATTCGGCGGACCGCTGGGATTGAAACTTGCGCACCACATACCCGGCGAGATAATGAATGCAGATAACGTAAACCGGGATATCACACCCGGTACTGAAGAGGATCTCATGTACTGTCTTAACAAGTATATTCCCGATGCAGTTGGTTCCATCCTCAGCGTGAAGAGTTGTCTCTACACCTACAGCAAAGACCAGAATTTTATCATCGACCACTTGCCAGGCTACGACAAGAAGGTAACCATCGCCACTGGTTTTAGCGGCCATGGATTCAAGTTTGTATCGGTGGTGGGTGAAATTCTTGCCGACCTGGCCATGAAAGGAAAAACAGATTTGCCCATTGGTTTTTTGGGAATGAGCCGACTGAAATAATCAATCCTAATTCATTTACTATGAAACTGATTCTGCGCGCTTTTTTACTTCTGGTCATTTGCCTGGCATCCTGCAAGAAGACGGAGCATTATGATATTGTCATCAAAGGCGGAAGTGTGCTAGACGGAAGTGGGGCCGCATCCATTAAATCTGATATCGGTATTCGCGAAGGCAAAATTGCTGCTGTAAAAGATCTTACTGACGCTGAAGCTGATCAAATCATTGATGCGACCGGATTAACCGTTTCTCCTGGATTCATCGACCTCCATGCTCACATCGAACCCATCATGTCCTTGCCCGATGCTGAAAGCAACGTTCGTCAAGGTGTGACAACCGCTGTCGGTGGGCCAGATGGTGGCGGACCCTGGCCGTTTGGACGCTATCTCGATTCATTGGATAACCACTTCAAACTTGGAATCAACGTTGCCTACCTCACCGGCCATAATGTCATCCGCTATCAAGTAATGCAGAATGCCGCGCGATTGCCAACGGATGAAGAACTGAATGCAATGAAAGGAATGGTGAAGCAAGCGATGAATGAAGGCGCCTTCGGACTTTCAACGGGATTAAAATACATGCCGGGTACTTTTGCGAAAACATCGGAGGTGATCGAGCTTTCAAAGGTGGCTGCAGGAATGAAAGGATTTTATACGTCTCATCTCCGTGAAGAGGGTCTGGGTCTGTTCGCAGGGGTTCGTGAAGCCATCGTCATCGGAAAAGAATCCGGCATTCCCATCGTCCTCACCCACCACAAAGCGATGGGCAAACCCATGTGGGGAAAAAGCATTGTAACACTGGGCCTCGTTGATTCGGCCCGCAGCGTAGGCATTGATGTAATGATGGACCAGTATCCGTATACCGCCAGCTCCACCGGGCTTAGCGTCCTCATTCCCACCTGGGCCATGGCTGGTACGCGAGAAGAATTCATCAAAAGGACAAAGAGAAAATCAGCTTACGACAGCATCCTGGCAGCAATCCGATTCAATCTCGAGAACGACCGTGGCGGCGGTGATATCAAAATGGTCCAATTCTCCATGGTGGAATGGGACACCACGTTGAATGGCAAGACACTTTATGACTATGCTGTCCGCAAAGGTGTAACACCCAACGTCGACAACGGTGCGAAGCTGGTGCTGGAACTGGAGTTGAAAGGCAGTGCCTCTTGTATCTTCCATGCCATGAGCGAAGAGGATGTTGAACGAATCATGAAACACCCCTTTACCATGATTGCATCGGACGGCGAGACGGTGAAATTCGGAGTTGGACATCCACATCCCCGGGCCTATGGAACTTTCCCAAGGGTGCTGGGCCGGTATGTGCGGGAGAAAAAGATCATCACGCTGGAAGATGCGATCCGAAAAATGACCTCATTGCCCGCTGCCCGCATGGGACTTGCCGATCGCGGTCTGCTGAAAGAAGGATATGTAGCCGACATCACCCTCTTCGATGCAGACCGGGTAATCGACAAAGGCACCTTTGAAAAACCACATCAATATCCGGAAGGCATCGAGTACGTCATCGTTAACGGACTTATCACTGTCGAAAAAGGAACCATGACAAAAAACCGTGGCGGAAAAGTTTTACGAGGCCCCTCCTATTCAACGAAACCGTAGCCACCGATTACCCTCCTAAGCGAGACGCTACGGCGGGCGAAGCCGATTACCTTTTACGCCGCAGGTTTCCCGCTGATCCCGCAGATTGAACTCGCAGATTTCCGCAGATTAATACAAGGTCGCCCCTCTGGGCTTAGGCTCATCCTTACTCAATGTTTTCTACAAACAGGACGCTCCTCTGGAGCTCCGCTAATAATGTTAACTGGTTGCGATTTAACTCATACCTCTCACTAGGCAGAATGTAGAATAGCTATGAATCAACGCGCCAGCCCGTCAGACACCGATCACCTCTTACCTCTTACCTCTCACCCTCACCTCAGTTCACCTCCAACTCATCCTTCGAAGGCAACTTAGGAAACATCGCATGCGGCTCGGTCTGATACCAAAATGCTACGGAAGAAATATCCGACTGCTGCGGTAAGTACGTGCCATCATGCCTCCAACCTAAGTCCTGGATGGTAATTCTCAAATCCTGTTCAAACCTGATCGGATCGGTGATGTGCCAGCGATACATGCCAAAGCGTTGCATCACATTGTAGTGACCGTCGCCGCGGATGACCTGGTGAAGGCCGCTGTAGGGAGTGGAGAATTCAGTGTATGCGGAGATATCCACACCAGCTTCATTTTTCTTGTTCGTATCAAAGTCATAGCTCCCGCAGAAATAATCTTCTGTCCCGGTTCCGTTGATGGTTGGGAATTCTTTGTCGCCATCCATAAAGAATTTAATCTCTCCCTCGCCCCACCATCCGTTGTTATGAACGCCCCATGCCATGTACGTGCCCACAAAGTGACCTTTGCCTTTGATGTTGTCGACAATGGTGTACACATCTTTGTACTTGACCGGATTGGTGCGCCTGAACTGTGCATGAAAGTATGCTGCGTCTTCCGGAACATCCGTGAGGGTGTAATCAACCTGATAGAAGATTCTTACCTTTTCCTTATCAATATTTTCCAACGTGATTTTACATTTCTTCCTGAAAGGCATGGTCCAGTAACTGTTGAATGCACTTCCGGGGTTGACACACACAGCCAAAGAATTAAGGTGTGCATATTCACCCCAGCCCATGCCGAAAAAATCCCCCAGGGGTACCTCGACAGAAGGCGTTGTTTCGTCGTCCCAATACATGCGTAAAATAGAAAACCTCCAATTGCCAGTAGGCGTAAGCCAGATATGCTGAACGGCTCCTTGTCCGGTGATTTCAGCGAGCGTGAATGTCTTGCCCGGATCAACCCAAACATACGGACTCACCTTCCAACCCTGGCCCAGGTCGCGGGCGTTCTTGCCGGCGACACCCTCTTTGTCCATTCCGCCTTTTCCTTTTTCACCTGTCGTATTTTCCGGACTGATGGATCTCGTCCTGGCGGGTGACAGACGGTGTAAATTATCCATGCCGGATCCAAGTCCATTGAATACATTCTTGTTTTGGGCCTGCGTGGAAATGGCCACCAAAATCATAATGGCTAGAATCAAGATCTTTTTCATTTGCTTTTTGTTTCGAAGAGGAAGTTAAGGATATTTTCAGGCATCTTGAATCGGAATCAGGCTATTGATTTGGGTCCCGGCATAATACAAAAACCGCAGAGACCGCAGAGGTTCGCAGAGCAAGAAATCGCCATCTTTGAGAACCTCTGCGGTTAAATGAATGAATGTTGATTTCATATATTTGTTTATAAGCTCTTGTACTTGACTTCCACCACCCACATCCATCAACTTCTTAACCAGGGACGCTACCTGGAAGCACGCGTTGAATCAGAGAAGCTTCTCGACACTTCTGTCGACCTGGGTGTGCAGCAAATCCACGCCCTCGCCCTTTCCAAATCAGGTACACCCCAGGCCGCGGCTGATTTCTTCGCTCCGGTTTACCGCGATCATCCGGATGATGCTGAAACGGCCGGTATCATGGGCGGCATTTATAAAGAGTTGTTCCGACAAACCCAGGACCAAAAATATGCAGTCATGTCGCGTGACGCCTACCTCAGCAATTTCGTTGTAACACGCAGCTACTACACCGGGATCAATGCGTCTACGATGTCGGCCATCGCAGGCAAATTTCAACGCGGGCGGGAAATTGCGCAAGAGGTGCTTTCCATTCTTCCTGAAACATCCAATGACTTTTGGGAACTCGTCACCAAAGCTGAGGCAAAACTGATGACCAAGGAACCTCGGACAGCGGCGGCGATTTATTTGCAGGCACACCAATTGGCAGGACCGGATTGGGGAAAGATCAACACCGTGTACAATCAATTGTGGATGTTGAATCACTACATGCTGGTGCCCGCCGAAATTTTAAAGGCATTCAGCCCTCCCACGGTCGCCGTATTGGTGGGCCACATGATCGACCATCCCAAGAGGGCCATTCCACGGTTTCCGCAACAATACGCAGCGAGGATCAAGGAGTCTTTGACTGCGACCATCAAAACATTGAACGCACGCATCGGTTACACCTCACTGGCATGTGGGAGTGATATTCTCTTTGCAGAAGCCATTGAAGAAAGTGGTGGGGAAATCAACATTTATATTCCGTTCAAGAAAGATGATTTCCTTGAGACCAGTGTGAGATTCGCTGGAGAAGACTGGGTGGAGCGCTTTGACAGAATCATCGCAAAAGAAAACATCCATTACCTCACCCAGGAAGGATACCTCGGCAATGACGAATTGTTTTCATTCCATGGCCGCGTGTTGTTTGGTCTTGCCACCTTGCGGGGGCGGATGCTTCACAGTGAGCCTTACCTGATTACCGTCTTATCCGAACGCGACCGCACGTTGAAAGAAGGGGGCACCCGAGACCTGTTGAAGCTGTGGCCGTTCCCAGCCCGTGTACAAAATATTGATCCATCAAAATACCTTGTGGCTCCACCCCCATCACCGGAAAAGCCCTCTGTCATTATCGATTCAGGACAACCCAATCGTTTTGTGTTGTACATGGTGGCCGTGACATTCTCCGGACCGATCATGTTGGAGGCGCACCGGCTGGCAAAAAAAATTGAGGCAGAAATCGTTCAGGAGCTGGTGTCCCTCAACTTCGAAGACGAAACCGTCTATGCCGGGTTCACCTCTTCGTTTGCCGCCATAAAATTCACCAAAGACCTGGTATCAGAAGTTGAACGCAAAAGTCAGCAGTCCACTTACCGCATCAGCCTTCACGCCGGACCGGTGATGGTGAAGCGATCTGAAGACAAAAGAATCATGACAGGCACCCACGCCGACATATTGAAAAAAATATTTGAATTGGGCCCCAACGGTACTGCCGTCGCCAGCGAAGCCTTTGCGGCCTCCCTTGTCCTGGATGCTGGGGGCTTCTCATTCATCCACACCGGGAGTGTAGATTTTGGGGACCCCCTCGGAGAGCACAACCTCTACCGGGTGAGTTGGAGCAGCGATAAGAAAAAATGATATCCAGGTAACCTTTTGTCAGC
>JAYVEZ010000183.1:0-9473 GCA_043773645.1 Cytophagales bacterium | reverse complement strand
GTACTTTAACTTATTCTTCAGGATGTCTGATAGAAACATTGTTGAAACAGCAGCAGGAGCAATCCCCTTTTCATTTTGTGTGGAGAAATGAAGATAGCTGGTCAATACACCCCCAACTCCATTTTCAATCAAGTGCTTGAATGCGTAAAATCCAACCGTATCAATTTGGTTGACGTTAAGAATGAGTGTGGAGTCCGCCTGGGTATGCTGAACGGGAAGTTTTCGTGGCAAGTGTTTCACTACCGACATAATACCTGCGGCCTGCATGGTTTGTGTGAAGGCCAATGTGTGATGTGCCAGGATGGGTTCGCTGTTGCTGAAATACCGCAAATAGTCCCCGGAGAATATTTCGTTGTCTGCGTTGGGGGCAAAATTGATGTGGAAGCCCAGCAACTTCAATTCGTGTGCAATTTGGTTCGCCCACAAGTTCCTCAGGCTATCATCCTTCCATGCCGAGGCCACCATGGGCTTCTGATATCCCTGGGTACTATCCAGCGTCTGGGCGAGTCCCCATTCTGCAGACACAGCGACCAGGAGGGGAATCCTTGAGGTCTTTTGAAGTTGATTCACCAGCCGGGCATGACTTAATGGACCACCGCCGGTGATGTAAATACTTCCGACCTGGTTGTTTTTTACCTGACGGGTAAGTTCTTCAATCTCCGCAGGGTCTGCATGGCTGGAAATGGGAACCATGAATAATTGCCCGATCTTTGATTCACGGTTGAGCGCATTGAAAACACTGTCAATCCAGCGGGAACGCAGATCTTGAGCCATGGAAGCAGTAAATAGAAAGGAAAACAGGATGGCCGATAAAACTTTTTTAGCCATCCGGGAGTTAACTTTGTAATTGAAAACGAATAAGGCAATTTTACTTTTAACAGACAATTCGGCCATGGTCTTGGTTCAGGGAGTATTGCTTTGTGCAAAATTACCAAACATCGCCGAGGCGCCCGTAGTTTATCAAATAATGTGTCTATGAAATTTCCACAACTTTTTGGAAAGTCGCCTGGCTACAAGCGCTTTTCTTACGAACCCCGTTTCTATGACCAGAAGGCGGAAGAGAGAAAAGAAAGGGAAGACCGCATTCGGCAACAGATCGCACGTGAGTCCGGTGAGCAAAGTGTAGAAACATCCGATTACAGGAGCCGGATGACGGGTGCATTTCAGTCAGCAAGGAGGAGATCGCAAGTTTCACCGCAAACGCTCAACTCAAGCCTCATCCGCCTGGGTGTATTTCTTTTTCTGACCATTTTCCTCATGGCATTCATGACTTGGGGAAAAGTAACGTTGTACAGTCTGTTGCTCTTCATACCAGTCTACGCTTATCTTAAGTTTAAGAAATAGCACCTGGCAGCCATCCCTGAGAATTCCCCACTTCGTAAAAATCAATGCCCGATATCATCCGCCTCCTGCCTGATTCCATTGCCAACCAGATTGCGGCGGGCGAAGTAGTGCAACGTCCAGCCTCCGTCGTAAAAGAGCTCATGGAGAATTCCATTGATGCTGGCGCTACTGCCATCAGGCTTGTGGTAAGAGAAGCGGGCAGGTTACTGATCCAGGTCAAAGACGACGGCATGGGCATGAGTGAGACGGATGCGCGCATGAGCCTTGAAAGGCATGCTACTTCCAAAATACGATCAGCGGAAGATCTCTTCACCCTGCGCACCATGGGCTTTCGGGGTGAAGCGCTCGCGTCCATTGCGGCGGTATCTCAATTCGAGATGAAGACACGACAGGCACATAACGAACTGGGCACATGGCTCATCGTGGAAGGCTCCGATGTAAAGAAGCAAGAGGCAACAGCGGGTGAAAAAGGTACCACCATCAGCGTAAAGAATCTGTTTTACAACATCCCTGCCCGAAGGAATTTTTTGAAGTCGAATCCCGTGGAGATGAAACACATCCTGGAAGAGTTTCAGCGCATTGCGTTGGCCCATCCCGCCATTTCATTTTCATTGATTCAGGGCGATGAAGTGGTCTATGATCTTGCGCCCACCAAACTCAGTCAACGAATCATCGCCCTTTTTGGAAAGTCGTACCAGGAGCAGTTGGCGGCCTGCCAGGAGGAAACGGAATTGATGCAAATCGCCGGGTATATTGGCAAACCTGAATCAGCGAGAAAAACACGCGGTGAGCAATTCATATTTGTGAATCGCCGCTTCGTGCGTAATAATTACCTGAACCACGCCATCACCAGCGCTTACGAAAATCTTTTGCCTGAAAACAGCTTCCCGTTTTATGTGCTCTTCCTGGAAATTGATCCAAAGCACATTGACGTGAACGTGCACCCGACAAAAACCGAGATAAAGTTTGATGACGAGCGCGCCGTGTACGCAGTGGTTCGCTCCGCAGTACGTCAGGCGCTGGGCTCACACAACCTCACACCGGCGCTGGACTATTCTGCGGATGTAAACCTTGCCACCAAAATCAGTCATACCCCCGCGTTGAGCCGTGACCAGTACCTGGAGGAACAACTGGGTACTTCTCTGCAGCGCTCCAACCTTCAAAACTGGGAAAAGCTTTTTGAAGAAGAGCGGCCGGCACAGTCACGCTTGTTTGGTACGGAGGGCTCCGCGACACGGATGGAAAGTGCGGTCAACCACCAACCCATTCCAGGCATCGCCGAGGAAAAAATCGTCTTCCAGTTTCAACAGAAGTTTCTGGTGCGGCCGGTAAAGAATGGATTGATGATCATCGACCAGCAGGCAGCACATGAGCGCATCCTCTTTGAGAAATTTCTGAAGAAGATGCAGCACCCCACTGGCGCAAGCCTTCAGAGTTTATTTCCTCAGACAGTAACCCTCAGCACGGCTGACTTTGCATTGGTGATGGAGATGGATCGGGAAATTAGATCCCTTGGCTTTCAGTACGAAGTCTTTGGAAAGAATACCCTGGTGGTGACAGGGATCCCTGCGGAGACCTCCGGAAAAAATGAAAAGGAACTTTTTGAAGGACTTTTGGAGCAGTTTAAGCAAAATCAATCCACCCTCACCCTCCCTTTGCGCGATAACCTGGCCAGTGCGCTGGCGAAGCGTGCATCGATGAAGGCAGGGCAAAAGCTTACGCCCGAGGAGATGGAATCGCTTGTGGCTGGACTCGTTTCCTGTCGCAACCCGAATTATTCTCCGGATGGCAACACAACATTTTTTATTTTTGAAACGTCTAAGCTAGAAAGCCACTTCCGCTAATGTTTAATCTATCGCCCCTTGTACGCAACCTGATCATCGTCAATGTTGTCGTCTTCCTGCTTCAAAACCTTCTCCCGATTGCCTCCTCCCGCTGTATGGAGTTTCAATACAGTCCGGGGCTGACAGGTTTTATTGCCTTGTGGCCAATCGGTTCGTGTGCCTTTGCTCCCTATCAGTTTTTCACTTACATGTTTGCCCATGGGGGATTTGGCCACATTTTCTTCAATATGCTTGCCTTGGCATCCTTTGCACCGATCCTCGAGAATTACTGGGGAGAAAAGAAGTTCCTGATTTTTTATGTTGTGACTGGCATGGGTGCAGGGATCATTTACGCCTTGGTAAATTATTTTCTGTTTCCAGGAAGCGCCGGCAGCATGGTGGGAGCTTCGGGAGCCATCTATGGAATTTTGATGGCCTTTGGCATGGTGTTTCCCAACCTTGAAATCATGTTGTTGTTCCCTCCCATTCCCATCAAAGCAAAGTATATGGTCTTTTTGATTGGTTTTCTAACCTACGCCATGGACCGCAGTGGCACGGTCGCGCACCTTGCTCATTTTGGAGGAGCTTTCGTAGCATTCTTGCTCATTATCTTCTGGCGAAGTCAGGAAGGGCGAAGGTGAACTTACAAATGCCTAAATTCGTAGTCCTGTTTTCCTTCCGGGGATTCTTGTAAATGATAATCCAGTGCTAGAAGAATTTAAAAACGCATTCAATCGTCCCAACCATGGACATGTTCAGCTGATCATCATCAACGTGACGGTGTTTTTGACGTTGGGCGTGCTGTTTGTTTTTTCGAGGATCCTGA
The DNA here is from genome assembly GCA_043773645.1 of Cytophagales bacterium. Classification (GTDB taxonomy): domain Bacteria; phylum Bacteroidota; class Bacteroidia; order Cytophagales; family Cyclobacteriaceae; genus ELB16-189. Next base: position 5,480 of record JAYVEZ010000183.1, on the reverse strand, counting down.
GTTTCGAATCAGTATTCACCTTGATCCACGATCAGTTTTCCATTCCTCCCAAACTTTCAGATTTTATTCTACGTCCCTGGACAATCATCACGTATGCATTTGCCCATAGCCTTACAGATATTTTTCATATTCTATTCAACATGCTTGCCTTGTATTGGTTCGGCAGGCTCTTCATTGAGTACTTGGGCAGTGACAAACTGATTGCGATGTACGTGCTGGGTGCACTTGCGGCCGGTGTTTGCTATCTCCTTGTATTTAATACCGTTCCCTTCTTTAAGAACCAGGCTGATTTCCCTGGCATGGTGGGTGCCTCCGGTGCGATCTATGCCATCATGGTAGCGGCCGCCACCCTGATGCCGAACTACACGTTCTTCCTTTTCTTCTTCGGACCGGTTAAGATCAAGTACATCGTGGCCTTCTACATTGTGCTTTCTTTCCTGGGTTCTGTCGGGCAAAATGCGGGTGGAAATATCGCACACCTGGGTGGTGCGTTGATGGGCTTTGTCTATATCAAACAGTTGCAGGTAGGCGTTAACTGGGGTGGTTGGATAACGGCGATCCTGGATTGGTTCAAGGGCCTGGCCAGTCCCAAGGCCAAAGTAAAAGTATCCTATCGCAAACAAGAGGGGACAAACGGAAAGAAGAATGTGAACCTCTCCGGTATTTCACAAAAAGAGATTGACGAAATCCTCGATAAAATTTCCGATGGTGGTTATGAAAGCCTGACGAAGGAGGAGAAGGAGAAACTCTTCAAGGCAAGTAAGAAATAGTTTCTGGTTACAAGTTGCAAGTTACCGGTACTTGCAACATGGAATTTTGTAACCAGTGACCCTAAGTAATCAGTTTAGCCAGCGCAAAAGCCGCTCCCGCAGCGAGCGCGCCGACCAAAGCCACACGCATCGCACCTTTGAAGAGAGGTTGGCCTGTCAGTTTACTCTTTACAAGGCCGAAGACAATCAGGCAGATCAATGTGATGACGCTTGAATAAATAAGTCCTTCATTTGCGGTCGCAGTGAAAAAATAAGCGCTTAGGGGAATCATTCCTCCGATGATATAACTGACGCCGATGACGAAAGCACTCTCCATCGCCCGATTTTTATCGGGCCGTTCGAGGCCCAGTTCGAAGCGCATCATGAAGTCGACCCACTGCTTGGGTTTCTTCGCCATTTCACGGGCTATCTTCTCCTGCATTTCTTCGTCAAGGCCATACTCGGCAAAGATTTCTTTTGTCTCCTTGATTTCTACTTCATGCAGCTTTTCAATCTCTTCATATTCCCGCTGCTCCTCAGAATCGAAGTGTTCAATTTCAGTCCTGCCCGCCAGGTAGCCGCCCAAACCCATGGCAATGGAGCCTGCGGCAATCTCTGCAAGCCCTGCTGTAATGACAATAGAGTTTGATGCTACAGCACTGAGTCCGGCTGCCAAAGCAAATGGAACTGTCAATCCATCACTCATGCCGATGACAAAGTCGCGGACTTTTTCAGACGACTGAAAGTGTTTTTCGTATGGGCTCAATTGCATGACCGAAAATTAGCAAAAAATCAGATTTTATTCGCCAATTGACCACAGGCCGCATCAATATCTTTTCCACGGCTCTTGCGAATGCGGGTGGTGATGCCATTGCTCTCCAGCAAATGTTGATACATCAAAAGTGCAGCATCACTGGCCTGACGAAAATCTCCATCATCAATGGGATTGTACTCTATGAGGTTGACCTTGCATGGAATGATCTTGCAAAATTTGAGGAGCGCTTGCACATCTTCTGGCTTGTCGTTGATCCCTTCCCACACTACATATTCGTAAGTGACCTTCTTCTTGCGTTTGCTGTACCAGTATTTCAGGGCGTCACCCAGGTCTTCGAGCGTATTGGTATCGTTGATTGGCATGATGGAAGATCGCGTTGCATTCAGGGCGGAGTGCAAAGACACCGCCAGGTTAAACTTGACTTCATCATCGGCCATCTTAATGATCATCTTGGCGATGCCCACGGTAGAAACGGTCAGCCGTTTGGCCGCCATGTTGAGTCCCTGAGGAGAGGTTATTTTTTCAATCGCCGCAATTACGTTGTTGTAGTTAAGCAACGGTTCTCCCATGCCCATGAAAACGATATTCGTCAAGGGTCGACCAAAAAATAGTTCGGATTGTTGCTTGATCGCCGCGACCTGATCATAGATCTCGTCCGAATTGAGGTTCCGCATGCGCTTCAACCGTGCCGTGGCGCAGAACTTGCACCCCAGGCTACAGCCCACCTGAGAGGAAACACAGGCTGTAATTCTCTTTTCTGTTGGAATCAGGACAGATTCCACAATCATTCCATCGTGCAGCTTCACCGCATTCTTAATGGTGCCGTCAGCGCTCTGCTGCATCGTATCAACCAAGATGTGGTTGATGATGAAATGGGACTTCAATAGCTCACGTGTTGCCAACGACAGGTTGGTCATTTGCTCAAAGTCCTTGGCGGATTTTTTCCACAACCACTCGTGAACCTGCTGAGCGCGGAAAGGTTTGTCGCCGTGCTCAACAAAAAATTCCTTGAGCTCATCGAGCTTGAGTTTGCGGATGTCGCGCCGGGAAGGTGCCTCGGTCAGCATTATTTGATTCGCGTAAAAGTTTTCTTCTCACAATCCTTCTTCGAGTCATGAAAGACCAGGATGGTTTGCGTCAGGGAATCAATGACAAGTGCCTGGGTCATCATGCCCGACTTGATATCCAACAGCTGGAGCTCCTGGCCAGTGACCTTGTATTTGAATGAGGAATTGTCAGAGGCTTTCTTTTTTCCTGCCGTGAAAATTCCTTCCATGCCCATGCCTTTCTTGTCAAATTGAATGGTGCGTGCCACACTGCTGGCGCCTGACGAACCCATTTGGGGCAGAAGTTCTTTTTCCGTCTCGCTCACCTGTATGTTGCTTTCGAAGCACGTCTTCTCGTCAGTGAGTTGCCAGGTGCCTACAATCGATTGACCCTGGGTCATCCAGGTGCACAATCCGAATACAGTGACCATCAAGCTTTTCATGATTATTGGGTTTAAAGTCCCGTTATCGGGGTCAAAGTTACGGTAGTGTCTCAGTTTTCTTTTGCATCGGCAGCTTTCACGCAGATTTTCGCAGGTTGAGGACGCGGATTTCGCTGATAATTCAAAACAATAATCAGCGGCATCTGTGCATTCAATCTTGGAAAATCTGCGGGAAATGCATTTTTGCAAGCTGTTTTGAACATCATCCTAGGTGAGTTCAGCGACGCTTTTTCAAACTGAGTCACTGCCAAAATTACACTAAATTGCTCATCCACATCCCTATCAAAACATGCGCCACGCTTCGTGCAAGATCTTCCTTTTGATGCTTTGGGCGATAGGCTCCTGTCATTCCCAAAAAGGTCATGACGAGAGGCTGTTGGAGACACTAATGGAAAAGGAACCTTCAAAGTTCCGGTATATCCTTGATCAGCGCGACTCCCTGGAGGTTCAGATCCTGTATACCCAGATCAACCGTGACTCGGCTAATAACCCCATCTTCAAATCCTATTTTTTTAACCTCGACTCCACCCGTTATTTCTATCCCGCATCCACCATCAAGTTACCGCTGGTGGTCTTGTCCCTGGAAAAACTGAACCAGCTTCACATAAAAGGTCTTGATAAGTTCACACCGGTTTTTCACGACAGCGTCTACTCCGGCCAGCGCTCCATCCGCGAAGACCTCACCTCAGAAAACCACCTTCCTTCCATTGCGCACTACATAAGAAAGGTCCTGATGGTAAGCGACAATGATGCTTCCAATGCTTTGTATGAATTCATGGGTCAGCAGGCGGCAAATGATCAACTTCGGAAGCATGGGTACAACATCCGCATCCTTCATCGCCTCAGCCGTTCGCTTACTGCCGAACAAAACCGACACACCGAAGTGTTGAGGTTTGTGCGAAATGACACATTGATATACAAACAAGAATCGCTTGTGAACCCGGATTCAATACGTCCTAACCGGGTGGTGCTGAAAGGAACCGGCTACATGGACCATGATAGCCTTGTGCGAAAGCCATTTGATTTCAGTTATAAGAATTCATTCCCCCTTCAGGAACAACAGGAAATTTTGAAAGCCATCCTATTTCCGGAAACGGTGAATCCGAAGAAACGATTTGACTTAACCGCTGGCGATCGCCGGTTCCTGCTTCAATACATGTCGCAGTTGCCGCGGGAAACCAGTTACCCTCCGTATCGGCAAGACACGGCCCTGTACGACGCATCCGTCAAATTCTTCATGTTTGCGGAAGATCGCCGGCCCATTCCGTCTTCCATTCGCATCTTTAATAAAATCGGTGGTGCCTATGGATATGTTATTGACAACGCCTACATCGTTGACTTTGACAAAGGTGTTGAATTCATGCTCTCCGCTGTGATCAGTACAAACCGCGACGGAATTTTCAATGATGACAAATACGATTACAAAACCATCGGCTACCCATTCATGCGAGACCTCGGGCAACTCATTTACCAATATGAAGTGAACCGGGTGCGTGAACGAAAGCCCGATCTCAGTGAATTTAAGTTGACTTACAATCACTAATGGATCGGATGTTTGCACTTTAGTTGAGTTTACACGAATTTTCGCCCTCAATTTTTTTACTATGCACAAGAGCAACGCCATCATCCTGACTGCAGGCTACCTGGATTCCAGCAATGGCAAGACCGCCCACGGCCTCATCCGGGGCACTGACCGGTTCAACATATTGGGTGTGGTGGACCACAAACATCCGGGCAAGGATGCCGGGGAAGTGTTGGATGGGAAGAAACGCGGTATCCCTGTGTTTGCTACCATCGCCGAGTTTGTCAAGAACAGTTTAGTAAAGGCAGACCATTGTATATTGGGTGTGGCCACGAAAGGTGGAGTAATTCCGGATTCGTTGCGGGTAATGTTGCGGGAAGCCCTTGAGAACAATTTGAATATTGTGAACGGGCTTCACGACTACGTTTCAGATCATCCTGACCTTGCAGAACTCGCTAAAGCCAAAGGTCTTCAGCTCATTGATGTAAGGAAGCCAAAGAAATTCAAGGACCTGCATTTCTGGTCCGGTAAAATCGCCAATGTGCACTGCCCGAAAATAGCCGTGCTTGGAACTGACTGCGCGTTGGGTAAAAGGACTACCACCCGCTTTCTGACTGAAGCCATGCGCAACGCCGGCTACAAAGCAGAGATGATCTACACCGGTCAGACCGGTTGGATGCAAGGTGCCAAATACGGATTCATATTCGACTCAACTTTAAATGACTTTATTTCCGGCGAGATGGAGCATGCCATCGTGCAATGTTGGGAAGAAGCCAAGCCGGACATTATTTTTATTGAAGGACAGTCGTCCCTGCGAAACCCCAGCGGGCCGGCAGGAGCGGAGTGGATTGTGTCCGCCGCGGCCAATGGAGTGGTCTTACAGCACAATCCCGCAAGGAAGCAGTATAAGGACATGGAATACTACCCGGCTTACATTCCAGACCC